>QIBA01000032.1 GCA_003225175.1 Acidobacteriota bacterium | reverse complement strand
AGGAGTTCTGAACTGACGGGCTTGCTCAGATAAGTCGTGAACCCGGCGGAGACGATTGCATCGTGGTCCTGCGTGCCGAATCCGGTTAAGGCGATCACAGGCAAGCTCGCGAGCCGGGTATCGCGCCGAAGGGCACGAACGAAGCCCACTCCATCGAGGACGGGCATCTTGATATCGCAGACTACGAGGTCCGGCGAGCTTTCCACCAATTTCTCCAGCGCATCGGCACCGTTTTGCGCTTCAATGACGGTGTAGCCCCAGCCGCGAACCATTTCGGACAAGAGATCGCGATTGGCGTCATCATCCTCAGCGATCATGATCGTGGGCACCAGGGTATCTCGTGATTAATTCGCGTTCGTTCCCGAAAAGTAGCACGTCTGCGCTGGAATGCAAGAAGGTTGTAGGCCGATTGGCCTGAACCATCCGGTCGGCGGATGTGCAAGCAAAGCGTCAAACCGGCGCGGCATGCATCGGCTATCGCCGGCGGTTTTTCTCCGCGCGTGCTTGTTTGAGACCTCGACGAAGATTCTGCAGTAAATCGCTATCACTTCCCTGTGTGATGTGGATTGCTTCGCGGGCTCCCGATTCTTTGCCAAGCCACCTGCCGAGTTCGTCAGGTGCGGCTGTCATGTAGCGGCCCTTACGTTGAACCGGCATTCCTTCTTTTGCCCAACGCTGAGCCACGACAACTGACTGGCCCAGGAATTTCGCAATCGCAGCCCAGCCGGTCAGCACTGCTGGTTCGGGTGCTGCTCTCTTCTTCGCCATCCAAATCGCTGTTATAGCAGAATTGCCTACCTATTTCGGGACGATCCACTTCAATGGCAGGCCTTGTGGTCGAAGACTTCGGCCATGGTTTCGTGAAGCGGCGGTTTGGGTGCTGTCTAAAGATCAGCTCTGTTGATGGCTTAGAAAACCCGCAGTAGAACACGCGGCATTCCTGACAATCATAGCTGTTGGCGGTGTTTGGCAACGTGTTGGTGCACTGAAAATGTTTTCGCGCGAAAAACTTTTCACTTCACCTTGCTATAGAAATCCGAGCCAAGCTCAGTTCTACACGATTGTTTTTTTTATTGAGCTTTCCTGCTAGAGCCTATACATCCCAGCACTTAACACTGTCTTAATGAGCGGGACAAAAACGGATTTAAGAGGGGGAGGCGATTTGGACCTCAGGCTGCATTGCGTTCGCCAGGTCCATTTTTTTCCGCGCGCGCTCTAGATGCATGCAAGAAGCTCTTGGTGGACATCACCAGGTCTTCCGAAACTGACATGCTCGTGCTCGTTGAGACTTGCGCGTTGATGTTCGCCCGTTTATGGAGGAGCCGATGCCCGTTCGAGCACGTAAGCGAGACTTTGTCCAAAAGCTATTCGATGACTCCACCCCTGGCCCATTCCGTGTGCATGCAGCTCCAGCAGTAATCGTTGCGCTGCTCTGCCTTGTGTTGAGTGCAGCGCAAATGTTTGCGCAAGCTAGCCTCGTGGGACAATGGCAGACCCTTCCTGCCACCATGCCGATCAATCCAGTTCATGTTGCGCTGCTGCGGACCGGCAAGATTCTCGTGGTTTCCGGATCGGGAAATGTGGCCTCGAACACCAATTATCAAGCCGGAGTTTGGGATCCGGCTACCGGCACAGTAACGACTCAGCCCCTCGCTTGGGACATGTTCTGCAATGGCATGGTCATTCTCTCCGACGGCCGCCCTTTCGTAGTGGGCGGCACGCTGGCATATGATCCGTTTCATGGTTACGCGAAGACTGCTGCCTACGATCCGTCAACTGGACAGTTCAACGATCTTCAGACCATGGCGCACGGACGCTGGTACCCGACGGTTACAACATTAGGTGACGGCACGGTGATGGCCTTTTCGGGACTCAATGAGTCCGGCCCAACCAACACGGCGGTCGAGATCTACACCATGGGCTCTGGTTGGAGCCCGGAGTTTCCATCTGGCTGGACTCCTCCTTTGTATCCGCGCCTTCACTTGCTGCCCAACGGAAACGTCTTCTATTCCGGTCCAACCAACCGCTCGATGATGTTCGATACAGGAACACATCTTTGGTCTTTCGTGGCAGCGACGAACTATGCTTCGGGGCGCACGTACGGCTCTTCTGTGCTGCTGCCGCTCACGCCGGCAAACGGATATCGGCCGCGAATCATGATCTTTGGCGGAGGAAACCCCGCAACGGCGACCACCGAGGTCATTGACCTTTCGGCGGCCGTACCGGCCTGGCAGATGGGACCCCCCATGTCGCAGCCGCGCATTGAGATGAATGCGGTGCTTCTGCCCACAGGCAAGGTGCTGACGCTTGGCGGGTCCACGAACGATGAAGACGCCACCACCGCCAGCTTGAACGCCGATCTCTTCGACGCTGATGGAGGAAGCATGACCTCGGCAGGTCAGAATGTATTCCCGAGGCTTTACCACTCAGTGGCGATTTTGCTGCCCGATGCACGCGTCTGGGTAGCAGGTGGCAATCCGCAGCGCGGAACTTATGAGCCGCACATGGAGATTTATTCTCCCGCTTACCTCTTTGCGCCTGACGGTTCGCCGGCGGCGCGTCCCACGATCAGCAATGTTTCTCCGGGAGTGATCAGCTATGGAAGTACCTTTCAAGTGCAAACTCCGGATGCCGCATCCATTACTTCGGCTGTGCTGATGCGCGCTGGAGCAGTAACCCATGCATTCGATATGGAGCAAAGGGTCGTGGGAGTGTCGTTCACTGCTGGAAGCGGCGTCTTGAATGTCACGGCGCCTCCAAATGGAAATACCGCTCCTCCGGGGTACTACCTCCTGTTCCTGCTGAACGCTGCGGGAGTGCCCTCCGTCGGCGCCTTCGTGCAAGTATCAGCCGCAGCTCAGCAGGACTTTTCGCTTTCGGCCAATCCGGCAACACAGACTGTGGTGGCAGGCATGAGCACAACGTACACAGTTAACGTCAGTCCGGCTGCAGGCTTCAGTGGGTCAGTGACCATGAGCGTGAGCGGCTTGCCCGCGGGCACGACGGCGAGCTTCAGTCCGCAGGCCGTTTCAGGTGCAGGTTCGAGCACGCTGACTGTGAGCACCAGCCTGTTGACGCCGCTGGGGAACTATCCCCTGACGATCACGGGAGTGAGCGGAGGAACCTCTCACTCGGCAAACGTTAATCTGATGGTAATAGGAGCTCCCCCGCCGCTCATCGGGAACTGATGGCAATGACATTCGTCGCGAACTGATGGATAGCTGATCGACTCGCGTCCCAAACTTGATCGACAATACAGCCAACTATTTTGTTCCCGCAAGGGCTATTGCTACGTCGTGCAGGTAGCTGGCGAATGTTTTCAAGCCGTCCACACTTGTACGTTCATCGTTTCCATGAACACGGCGCGCATCGTCATCCGTCTTGGGCGTGCTAATGCCATATGCCTGCACGCCTTTGGCGCGAAGCTGGGCTGAATCGGTTGCGCCTGTCAGCATGTCGGGAAGCGTTATTGCTTGCGGGAACATCTTGTGCGCGGTGCTTTCCATCGCGTGATAAAGGTCCGTATCGAGTCGGGATGGCACTCCGGCTGGTCGGTCATTGCCAGAGATCCTTTTGATCTCGATCGCCGGATCATTCACAACTTTGTTCATCTGCTCGATCAAAGCGGAAATGTCCTCGTCAGGCAGAGCGCGGACGTCAAGGGTTGCTTCGGCCTCGGCCGGGATCACATTGGTACGGAATCCTCCTTTGATAATCGTCGGCACAATCGAGGTGCGGAGCTTGGAGTACTCCGTCGGGTACTTTTGTTGCAATTTGTTCTGTGTTTCCCCGCTGTCTAAATTCGCCAGCAGCGCCTTCAGTTCCGGTTCAGCTATTTGCGACCGCTTCTGGAAATATGCGCGAGTTGTGTCGTTAAGCCGCATTGGAGTTTGCCAAGTTCCCAATTTGGCAATAGCGGCGGAGAGATGGACTACCGGATTGTCGGGCCTGGGAATAGATCCATGTCCGCTGCTTCCGTGAGCCGTCACAGTCATGCCGCGAGGGACCTTTTCTGTTGTCGCGAGCGCGACGTAATCGACGGCGCCGTTCTGGATATGGATCGCGCCGCCTTCGTTGATCACATATTCGCAGTCGATCTTGTCCCAGTGATTCTCGATCATGTACTCGATTCCATATTTTGGCGTCCCTTCTTCGCCTGCTTCAGCCAGAAGAATAATGTCGCGATCGAGCTGAACCTTTTCGCGATGGAGTCGAAGAAACACGGCGATGTTCGCTGCCAGCATGCCCTTGTCGTCGCTCGCGCCGCGACCATAGATGTATCCGTCTTTGATGATTCCTGCGAAGGGATCCACGGTCCACTTGTCGCGTTCAACTCCCACCACATCGAGGTGAGCCATCAGCATCAGGGGACGTGCCTTGCCGGTTCCTTTGAGCCGGGCCACGAGATTGCCGCGTCCCCCAGCTGATTCGAAGATCTCTGAGGAAATACCTTCTGCGGTCAGCAATCCTTTTATATATTGCGCCGCCTGGGTCTCATTGCCCGGCGGATTGCTGGTGTTGATCTTGATCAGGTTCACCAGGATGTCAGCGGGTTCAGAACTGGAGACGACCGCCTGCGCCCAACTTAGCGAAGTAGAGAGAGCTAGAGAAATAAGGACCGCTAACCGATTTCCGTTTACGAACATACGTTCCTTTGCTGAAAGAATGGTAATCTTCGCTGGGAATATACCAAAAATGGCGGCGATGATCTGGTGTGCGTGACAGGTTGACGCTGGTGTTTCGCCATGCGCGAATACGCTGTGCGATGAAGGTTTTAAATCGCGTAACAATTGACAAACTCCGCTCTAGCCGCGACAATGTCGAATCAGTGAAGTTGCATAAGCTCATCCCGTCCCCGCTCCCGTGCACCCCGCCGGTGTACCTGCGTCCGCGGGATTGGAATGAGCGCTCTCACGAATAGTTAATTAAACGCACTTATCTCCAAAGCCCACGGTCGCAAGACCGTGGGCTTTTTGTTTTTAGCCACTTCAGGAAGGAATCATGAATAGCAAAACAGAACTCATCAACCTTCGTCACCGGCTACGCCGGGCCAGGACGATCGTGGTCAAGCTTGGCACGAAAGTTCTCCTGCAGCCGGATGGCAGTGTGGCGACAGAAATAGTGAAGGAGCTGGTGAAGTCCATCGCCACGTTGCGAATGAGTGGACGACGCGTTCTGCTGGTCACCTCCGGCGCTATCGGCATTGGTTCCAAGCGTCTCAATGTCACTTCAGACATGGTGCCGGTATGCGCCGCTGCCGGCCAGAGCGCGCTTACGGCGCTTTATCACATGGAGTTTGGAAATCTCGGAATTGCCGCCGCCCAAGTGCTGGTTACCGATGAGGACTTCACAGATTCCGAGCGACACAAACGACTCCGCGAAACGCTGAACTATCTCACTGGCCTCGGTGTAGTTCCCATCATCAACGAGAACCATCTTGCCACCCATTCGGCGGAGACCGCGACTGAGCAACGCGTCTTTTCCGAAAACGATATGTTGGCATCCCTTGTAGCCGAGACTACGCGAGCCGATTTGCTTGTGCTGCTGACCGACGTTGATGGAGTTTATGCGGAGCATCCGAGCGGCGGGCGAGCGGCGCTCATTCCGGAGATCATGGGAGCTCCGCGCGAGATCGGATTGAATGAACAGATCAATGAATTAAGCCGTGGAGGCATCCGGGCAAAGCTCCACGCCGTCTCCAGAGCCATTGAGAACACGCGCCTCTTCGCAGTGATTGCCAACGGACGTACCCCCGAAGTCCTGGAGCAAATCGTGGGAGGACACCAGATTGGAACTCTGATCGCTCCTGCGGAGGTGCAGTGATGTCTTCGATTATCCAACAGGCAATTCGCGCGAAGAAAGCTTCCCGGCTGCTCGCCGTGCTTGATTCAGCCACTAAGAACGACGCCCTGCATCGAATGGCTGGCGTTCTCGAACACTCTTCCGATGTTCTTTTGAGCCTAAATCGGGAAGATGTGAACGATGCGTGCGAACAGCCTCTCGCCTCAGCCGCTTTGGCCCGCATGACGTTGACTCCGGAAAAACTACAACAAATGGCAGTCGGGCTGCGAGCAGTAGCGGCTCTGGAAGATCCGGTGGGAAAGACTCTCCTTCGCTCTGAACTCGACGACGGTCTTGAACTGAAGAAGATTACGAGTCCCTTCGGAGTGATCGCAGCGATCGTCGAAGCGCGACCTGACGCCGTAACCCAGCTTTGCGCGCTCGCACTGAAGTCGGGCAATGCGCTCATGATCAAGGCCGGCGCTGAGATCAGGCGCACTACGAGCGCAATCCTCGCGGCGTTCGTGAAAGCGCTCGAGTCAACGGCGATTCCAGCAAACGTATTCACAAATGTTGAAGGACGAGAGGCGACCCACGAACTTCTCGCGCTGCAGGATTATGTAGACCTCGTCGTGCCGCGTGGCAGTGCCGAACTGGTCCGCTTCGTTTTCGCCAACACGCGAATTCCGGTTATCGGACACGCTGAAGGCGTGTGTCACATATACGTTGAGAGCTCGGCAAATCAGGAGATGGCGATTTCCTTGATTCTCGATGCCAAGACGCAGGCTCCAGCAACCTGCAATGCTGTCGAAACAGTACTCGTGGACCAGGCAATCGCAGGTGAATTCCTGCCAACGCTGTTCGAGAGACTGCGATCTGCTGGAGTGAAAGTGCGCGGCTGCGCAGCAACTCGGGCTATCTGTGGACCCGATGTTGAGCTGGTAGACGCGACGGAATGGCACACCGAGTATGGAGATTTGACACTCGCCATGCGCATTGTGCCCGGCATCGATACGGCTATCGAGCACATAGAAAAATTCGGCTCACACCATACCGACTGCATTGTCACAGAAGATCAGCAAGCGGCAAGCTGTTTTCTGCGCAGCGTGGATTCAGCGGGAGTGTTCCACAATGTTTCCACCAGACTCGCCGACGGATATCGCTATGGCTTCGGTGCCGAAGTGGGAATCGCGACCGGCAAGCTGCATGCCCGCGGACCTGTGGGCCTGGAAGGGCTGGTTACGTACAAATATGTGTTATCAGGAAGTGGACAGTGCGTGAAGGAATACGTCGGACCGAATGCCCGCCGGTTCACGCATGAGGCGGCTGAGAGCAGCGTGATGGCTTAGGCGCCGGCTGCGATCCGATCTTGATTGCGTGGTTCCGGCCGCCTCGGCCGGATTGAGGAGTGCAATTTTCGTAACCGTTTACTCTGGCGAGAGATGACCCAGGAAATCCGAAAGCGCGAATTGCGTTGTTGCCGACCAAAGGCCAGGCCGCGGGCGGCCGGAACCACGTAACCCAAACGCCTAAATCGCTATTCGTCCGCTGCGTATGCCAATGCTCACCGCCTCAGTGCGCGAGGCTGCTCCGAGCTTTCCCAGAATAGAACTGATGTGAAACTTTACGGTGTGGGTCGAGATGTTCAGTCGTGACGATATTTCCTTGTTCGACAAACCCTCGGCGAGCATCGTGAGCACCTGTTGCTCCCGCTCAGTGAGCTCTTCCGGAGAAATTGCTGCACCCGGAGAATCAGAATCCTCCCGGTTCAACTTGGGATCAATGACATGCAAACCATCCTGCATGGCGCGAAGAGCAGATTGGAAGCGAGCCGGAGAAATGTCGAGTGAGACGACTCCCGCCACGCCGGCGCGCAGCAAACGGGAAACTGTGCCGCGTGGCGGAGCTTTACCGGTCCAGATTACGCAGGCGCATCCTCCTGATGGATTCAGCAGACTCAGAGCTTCAGTCGACGAAGGCAGCGGCGTTGAAGAATCCAACGCGATGAGAAGCACGTCAGACCGGTCGCTTTCGGCGCTCAGTTGTGCCCCGGAGCGTCGCGCAAGAGCCTCAATTTGTGCGCGCAAAGGCTCAGAACCGGCGCTAATCATTACCTTAAGCGGCGTTTTTAGCTGCGGTAGCGTCGTTTTGCGCGGCCAATCTGTTACAAAAGCAGTCCGCATTTGCTCTTTATTGATGTTTTAACGGCGCGGGCGGTCCGCCAAATTCACTTTAACGGACGCCAATTGGCCTCCGCGCACGTATCCAAGATCGACGGAATCGCCGCGTTTGGCCTTGTTAAGCATGCGCTGGACGTCCTCAATCCCGCTCACTGACTGCGAATTAATGCTGATAATGAGGTCTCCGAGCGTAATTCCGGCTCCTGCACTCGGGCTTTCTGGCTCAACTTGCATGACCATTAAGGCCGAGTCGTGCGCGATTTGTAGCTTCTTGGAGAGCTCCTGAGGCACCGAAACCGCCTGCATAGCCAGTCCTAGATACGGCCGAAACACGCCTCCGTGTTCCACAATCTCGCTCACAACGCGCTCGATAGTGGCAGCAGGCACAGTTATTGTCGCCGCACGAGCCAACGCAGAGGTGTTCATACCCAGCACTCGGCCGCGCGAATCGACCAGTGCACTGCCCGATTGGCCGGGATAAAGCGTTACATCGGGGCGCAAAAGCGTGTCTATCCTGCCCCCACGCCACGTTTGCCAAGGCGCTCCGAGGCGCGCAATGATGCCCGCAGCGGCTGCTAAGTCGCCCAGAGTCGAGCGTCCAACCGCCAAAACAAGCTGCCCGACGCGAAGTTTGCTGGCGTCGGAAAGCAGCTCCGGAGCGGCGGAATCGCGATTATCGAGCTTTAGAACGGCAACATCGGTGCCCGGATCGCGCCCTAAGAACATCGCTTTGTGCCGCGATTCGCCGCCAAAGGTGACCTCAACATCCTCAGTACGGCGCAGCATGTGACTGGCTGTAACCACGATTCCAGGCCGCCAAACAATACCGCTGCCCGCGACACGGCGTCCGCCATGCACTGCGACGATAAACTTGCCGCTCTGTTCCGCTATTTCTGCGAATTGATTCGAAAGGGTTTCCCACGCGCTATGCACTGCAACTGTCATATAACCTCAATCCACTTGAAGTATGGCGCGGAGGTGAGATGTGACACATCAGCCAAATGGGCAGGATAGTTGGCTGATTAAACCTGGAGCGCAAAACTAGTTCGTCTGACTCCTCCGGTGCGCAAAAACCCAAAACTTGTAACCGATGAAGTTGAAGCCCAGCGAAAACGCCGTCCCCACGAGCGCAGCGAATGAGGGCCATGCCTTCGCGTGGATTCCCCATCTGGGATGCAAATAGGTTGCGACAAACGACGAGGTGCCGACATTGACTACCGCACCCAACACACTGATGAACAGGAACTGAGCGCCTTCGACGATGTGATGCTTGTCGGTCACACGCCGAAAGGTCCACGATCGGTTCATCCAATAGCTATTCAGTACCGCGCAGACAAACGCGATGGTCTTGAACGCTGCGAACATCGCTCCCGTTTCTCCGGTGTGTGTGACGAAGATAAGAATGTTTAGAACGCAAAGATCGACGACGGTGTTAAAGATTCCGACTACTCCGAATCGAAAGATCTGGACGATGTGGGATCGAGGACTTGCAAGCCGGCGTTGCGGAGGATCCAAGGTGATCATATTGTCGGACGAACGAGTCACCTGGTCTCCTGATATTTCTTATTTTTTGTGAAACTCATCTGTTTCCATTCTAGCCAAGAACTTCAGTCACCTCTCGGCTGTGGAGTTACTCCAGTTTGTTGTGGCTGAAACTGAGGTACTGGCTGTGTGATTACGTCGTTGCCTCGAACCGCATAGGGAGCGTGAGGCATATGAGTTACGTTTCCGCTCTCGGCGTCTCCGATGCTGATTCCCAGAGTGTCAAGCAGGCGGCCGGTCACTACATCGAGGTTCAATTTCGATTGCTCATACGCCGACATGGCGTTCACCAGATTGGATTCTGCGGTCGAGACGTTCGAGATTTGTGTGAGCACGTTGTATGTTGTGCTCAAACCTTGCGCCAGCTTCTTCTGCTCAGCTTCGAGACTTTGGGTTGCGAAGTCTCGCGCCTTCAGAGCTGCATCGACGGCAGCGCGATTCTGCTGCACGGAGAATTGCGCGTTGCGTACGGCGATGGCGATTGTATTTTGCACCTGCTGCAGCCGGACTTGCGCCTGACGATATTCCAGTTCAGAACGAACCTGATCCGCCTGCGCGGCGCGATTGCGAATGGGAATGTCCACCGAGAATCCAACAAAATAAGTCGGATGGCTCACAGTCGCGGTGAGCGCGTCTTGATAGCCGCCGTTTGTCGCTGTAGTAATCGGCGAAGTTGAGCTGAAGTTGGGATTCAGCGCGCCTGCGAGTCCATTACCCCCATAGTTCCCCACAAGATCCACCGTGGGCAACAACGCATTGCGGGCCGACCGCTTGCTGATCGTGCGATTGGTGAGATCGATACGCGCCTGCGCCAATTCGGGACGCCTGGTGAGCGCGTCGTTGATCAGGTCCTGAGTCGGAAGCACGGGCTCAGCGGCAGGAAGCTGCATCCTGTCCGTGGGAATCACTCCAGCACTTGCAATCACTGGATCGTTTTCATTTCGGGTGATCGCGTTTTTCATGAGCAGCTGCTGCAGCTGGAGGTTCGTCTGCGATGTAATAAGGGCTTCCTGGCTGGCGGCAACCTGCGCCTGCGCGTTCACGATCTCGATCTGCGCGATCGTTCCCGCCTGTACCTGCTTGCGGTTGTTCGCCTCCAACTGCTGAGCCGACGCGACCGCACGCTCTTTGGCTTTCACATCCTCAAATGCCGTCACCAATTCCCAGTACAGTGTCTCTATCTGGGTGACGCTGAAGATCACTTGCTGGCGAAAAGCCTCATCGGCGATCTCACGATTATTTTTCGCAATAGTCATGAAGCGGCGGTTGGCAGCAAGTCCAAATCCTTCGAGCAAATGCTGCCGCAATTGGAACAGGAAGTTGGAATTGAGCTGGGGAACCAGAAACGTGCGCGTACTGTTTGTCGTTACACGCGAATTGTTGAAGGTGACATTGAACAGAGTGCCGGTTGGAAAGCCTTGCTGATATCCGAAATTCACAGTTCCGGTGTTTTGAAGAAGCGCGGGAACGCCTGAAGTAACGGTATTCGACTGGGGAATGTCGCTGTGCTGTATCCCTAGAGTCGATGTGAGAGCAGGATCGAAGGAATCGATTGCTGGTCCAACGCCGAGTGTCGACGAGACCAGGCCCCCGGTCCCGGTTCCTGCTCCGCCGGCAGCAGTCACTGTGCCGCCGGCGCCGCCGCCAGCGGCGCCCCCTCCAAGCCCACCGATGCCTGCCCCGGGAGTGCCTTGCACGATTCCTGTGTTTACGCCTCGAACGTTGGCCCCGGACTTTGTGCGGAGGATGTCGGTATCGGCGATAGGAAGGTTATATCTCGCGATGACCAAATCCAGGTTGTTCTCAAGTGCAAGGGCCATGGCATCGTCGAGCGACAGCATTATGTTCCCATTTTGAACCAAGCCGTTCAGGCGTACCGAGTTCGTCAAATTTGGCTCCGCCACTGTCCGTGACTTGTACGGAGCGAGCACATTCGGGAATATCTGCGCTCCATGAGTGATATCGTCGGTGTCCGGCTGTTCAGGCCACGCTCTCGAACAAAGCACCAGAGCAACTGCCAGCGACATCAAGAAAGCGCGCTGAAGAGAATGAGTGAGGTGGTACATCTGCTGTCCTCCGAAAGACTTTGGGGCGCGAACTGCGCAAGAGAGCACCCTGGGGCATTCTGCATTGCCCGGCGTGACACGAGCAAACCAGGGCTCAGGAAAACGATACAAAACGTGTGGCTGGACTTATGTAAAGGTTTGTAGCGTGCAACGGGAATCGAGTTTGAGTTGCCGGGTCGAACAGTTTCTGCGAAAAGGGGACGCCTTCAGACGAGCCGTCCCCTTCAAAAGGAGCTCCGATTCATCGAACAGCGCAAACTATGCTGCTAAAGGTGCACTTCGTCGCCAATCTTGCCGGTCAGGCTGAGCGATCGGCACGCTGGCGGGCCATGGCTCTTCCACTCCAATCAATGCGAATGCGCTTCCGAGAAGAGCCATATTCTTGGCAAATTGAATCATCTCCGTTTGGCGCTGCTGCGGATCCTGCTGTTTCCAGAAATTGTGCATCACGGGCGACACTCCCGCAAGAAAACCTGCAATCGCCATCCCTCCCATTTTGGGCTTTATACCGAGAAGGAGACTGGCTCCGCCGAAGATCAACGCAGCTCCAGTTGCCGCCACCGCTACCTCCGGCGCAGGAACATTCTTGGCTTTAGCGTATTGGGCAAGGTTTCGTCTCTCCTTGAAGTGATTAATACCGTTGTATAGAAAGAAGCCTCCGAAGAGTAACCGTCCAATCAGGAATGGAGTTTTCATCGCTCTCTCCTCCGAGAATCTGATTCAGGGCGATTGGATTCGATAGAAGAGGACAGGGTGGTCTTGCACTTGAAATGGGAGGAGCGTCGATTTCCGGTGGAGCAGAGCTTTAGGGAGAGGCATCGGCCTCAGCCGTGCCGCTGAGAGAACCGTGTATCGGGCTTTAGCCCTGAGGTAATACTGTCGTGGGCAGATGCGAATTCGCTGCGCACCGCACACCAGCGGCTAAAGCCGGAAGTATTTCAGCGATGACTGACGGCACGGCTGAAGCCGATGTGCGGACTACTGCGGAGGAATGCCGGGGCCAGAAGGCTGCTTCTGCGGCGGCGTGGAATTGTGCTGCGCGTTCGCTACAGCTACCCCAACCGCAGCTCCCGCCGCGACCGAAGCCACAGCAATCAGCACAGTTCGCAGGATGCTCGTTCCTGCTTGAACGCCAACATTCGTTCCCGCAGCCAATCCTGCCCGGCTGATGGCTGTTTGCTGGATCGATTGCTGAATTGCCTGTTGCGTTACCGTGCTCACCGGACCAACACCGGTTGTCGTCACCTCGACCTGCTGCCCGGCATTTACATTCACTGATTGCGATTGATTCGGAGCTCCGCCAGCTCCGTTCAGCGGCGTGATCTGTACCACACCGCTAAACACGATCAGCGTTGTGCGCTCGGCAGTCGCGATCAGAAGAAAGTCGGTTCCGATCACGCCTGCCACCGAAGTCGGCGTGCGCACTTCGAATTTAGAATTCGGTTGTGTCAGCTTGACTACCTGGCTGCGCAGACGTCCAAAGAGCAGCTCCAGAGTGGTTTGTTGCGCAGCCGCGTTGTGTTGAACCACACGCATCTGGCTGTTCGAGCCCAGACTCAGAATGGAACCATCGAGAAGGTTCAATCGCAGACGCCCAGAATTGTTGGTCTGCAACTGGTCGTTCCACTGCACTTGATCGCGAACATTGAGTCCAGCTCCGTTGCGAGTCGCGGCCTGATCGAGTGCTGTTACATTACCGGCGGACTGCCCGGAGCTTCCCGCCTGGCAGAAACCCGGCAAGGGAGAGAGCAGGAAACAGAGCGCCACCGCGATGGCACGGTAAGAGTTACTTCTCAGCTGCATGCAATGGATCATCAATCTTGCCTCGTTTGCACTGCACTACTGAACAGTCAGATTTACGGTTGTAGAAGCCTGCATTCCGCTGGCGTTGCCCACCACGATCACGGTGTAAGTGCCCTGCGGAGCAGGCGTGGGCGTGGTGGAGCGACTCATGCCACCGCCGCCTCCGCCGCAGCTCGCCCAGACGCCAGTGCAGGCAACAATCATGCCAAGCCACAGCATGGAGCTACGCCGGCGTCGTGGAGACCGGAATCCAACCAGCACAATCGCCGGCACCATACCAATCCACGTGGCCAGCATCCAAGGCGAACTCGGACGCAGTAGCGACGCCGTGGTAGTCCGTGTGATCGTGAGCGTCGCGGTGGTTGTCGTTCCCACCGCGCCTAGCGTGATACTCGGCGGAGTGAAGGAGCACGCTAGTCCGGGCGGCAGATTCGCGCAGGAGAGAACCAGCGTGTGTCCGGCAGCCGCCGCATTGGGAGCGAAGGAGACGGTGAATGTGGCCGATTGCCCCGTGGCCAGAGATGCACTCTGGGGCGAGGTTGCGATATTACCTGCGTTCCCTAATCCTGCCACGTTCAATCCGGAGCCCGAGATAGCTAGGCCAAAGACGGTTCCGCTCGGTGTTCCCGAATTGAACTTAGCCAGCTGTTTTCCCGAATTGAGATCAAAGCGGTAGATATTCGAACTGCAGTAATCGCCGGCCCAGAACGAGGTGCCGTCCTGGTCGAGGGTGATCGAGTACAGGCACTGATCGCCCGGAGCCGTATAGGTCATCACCTGCTGGCCCGAAGCGTTGAAGCGAATGATGTCGCTCAGGTCGGCAACGATGACGCCTCCATCGGGAAGAATGCGCAACATCAGCGCCTTCTTCAGCCCGGTGGCAAACGCCGCCAGCTGCTGATCGCGGCAGACGTCGTAGCGCAGGATCGAGGATCCCTCCGAGGTGTAGAGCAGCGTGCAATTGTCGGCGGAGAGATCGATGTCGTCGCTGCCTTGTCCCTCATTAGTGACGGTGAACGTCGTCAGAAGCTTGCCGCTCGAATCGAACTTCAGAATCTGATGTGAACAACCTTGCTGCCCGACATAAGCATTGCCGGCGCCGTCAAAGACAATCGTCTCCGGCTGGCAGTTAAAGCCGCCTCCGAAGGTTCCGAGCAGCGTTCCGGTCTTCGGATCGAACTTGCTGATGTTGCCGGCAGTGAAGTCCGTTGCATACAGGGTTCCGGCTTTATCGAATCCCATTCCGGAAACCGTGCCGCCGAGACCAGTACTGAGTGTCTGCGTTAACGTTCCGTCCGCTGCGAATCGCTTGATCGTACCCGGACTGATTCCAACGAATACGCCTTGCGGGAAGTTGTTTACCGTAACCGTCACAGTCTGTGACGCGGAGCCGGAGAGCCCCAGCGCGTCGGTTGCGGTGACCTTCACGGTAAACGTGCCCGCTGCGTTGTAGGTGTGGGTGCCGCTAGCAGCGTTGACGGTGGTGGCATCGCCGAAGTCAAGAACAGTGGTGGAGATATTGTTCTCGGCATCGACGCAATTACCAGTCGCGGTAATTGGCAGGGGAACTATGCCGCTCGTCGGATTAACAGTGAGCGTGCAGCTAGGCGCAGTGTTGCTACCAACCGTGACGCTTTGCGTTGCCGTACTTTTCTGGCCAACCGCATCGGTTCCAGTGAGCGTCACCGTAAATGTTCCCGCATTGGTATAGGTATGCGGCCCGCTCGGGGAGGTTTGTGTGGTGCCGTCTCCGAAGTCGAGCAGCGTGCTCGAGAGAGCTTTCTCAGGATCACTGCAACTGCCGGTTGCCGTGACGGGCAATGGCGCGAGGCCGCTCGTTGGAGCGACCGAAAGCGTGCAGGCAGGCGGTTGATTCACTGCGACTGTGACCGTTTGAGTTGCCGAACCGGAGAGGCCGTTAATGTCTGTCGCAGTTACTTTGACGGTGAATGTGCCAGCGGAATTGTACCTGTGAGTTCCGCTGGATCCATTCTGGGAAGCGGAGCCGTCGCCGAAATCAAGCGTTGTGCTTGCTATCGGGCTGGTGCCAGCCGTGCAGCTGCCGGTTGCAGTTACGTCGAGTGGAGCAGGACCACTGTTCGGTGCGACTGTAAGAATGCAAGCCGGCGCGACCGCTGGGGTCACCGTCACAATTTGTGTCACCGTGCTGGAGAGACCGCTTGTGTCTATCGCAGTGAGTTTTACCGTGAACGTGCCGGCGGTCGTGTATTTGTGAGTTACGCTCGCTCCACTTTGTGCGGCTGAGCCGTCGCCGAAATCAAGGGTTGTGCCCGCTATCGGACGCGAGCCCGGAGTGCAGTTGCCAGTCGCGGTTACGCTGAGCGGAGCGGCGCCGCTGTTGGGTATGACGCTCAGCGTGCAAGCGGGCGCTTGCGCTGGGCCTACAGTTACGCTCTGAGTCGCCGATCCCGAGAGAGCATTGCCGTCTGTGGCAGTGACGGTGACTGTAAACGTTCCAGGTGAATTGTAGACATGCGAACCGCTGGCTCCGCTTTGGGCCCCGGAGCCATCTCCAAAATCAATCGTAGAACTCGCAATTGGACTAGTTCCGGCGATGCAGTTGCCGGTGGCAGTCACGGTCAAAGGTGCAGGACCGCCAATTGGAAGAACGCTGAGCGTACAGGCCGGCGGCTGAACTGGAGTAACGGTGATCGTCTGCGTTACCGGCTGACTCGACGCGCCGGTGTTGTCGATCGATGTCAGCGTCGCGTTAAACGTTCCAGGCGATGTATAGGTGTGGCTTCCATTGAAGAGGCAGTTGCCGTCGCAGTTCAACTGAGTGGCCGCGGTACCGTCTCCCCAATCAATCGAGGCGGAGCTTACGCTACCGTCAGAATCCGAGCAGCTAGCGATGACACTCACTGCTAGTGAGGCGACACCGCTGGTTGGATTAATCGATAGTGAGCAAGTCGGCGGCTGATTTGGCTGGCTAACGTTCACTACTTGCGTGGCTGTGTTGTTGGCCAAGTTCGGATCAGATTCAATGCCGGAAACGTTTGCAGTGGCCCTGATCGTTCCCGAGTTGCTGGGCAACATGGTGAAGCTAGCCGAGGCCGCCTGACCATTAGCGGGAAGAGTGCCGATCGGACAGCTGATGTCTGTACCCTGGCCCGTGCTCATCGATGTGCACGTGTTCGGAGACAAGCTCACGACTGTGCTGTTCGGTATCGAGGCCGTGAGCGTGACGCCGGTGGCGTTGAGCGGGCCGGCATTGCTGACGTTCACAGAGTACGTAACGTTGGCGCCGGAGCTAGCCGTATCAGGCGCGCTCAGGGTGATTCCCAAATCGGCACCGCCGGAAAGCGCCTGGCCGAAGACCGCGATGCCTCCGATGCCTTGCGTAAACACCCTGGAAATTGCGGCAGGGCCAAGTTCAGTGGGGTAGCCACTTCCGTTCATCACAGCGCCGGTCTGGATGTTGATGCGGTAGAGCCTTCCCGTGAACTCGTCGTTTGTCCAGAAGCTTTGGCCGTCCGGATCGAGATTCAAGTTCTGGAAGATCGGTTCACTGCTGGGAATTGTGTAGGTCTGAAGGATATTGCCGTTCTGATCAATTCTCACCACGCGGTCGGTATCGGCAACAAGCAGGGATTCGTCGGGCAGCTCGCGAAGCGCAAACGCGCCATGGAGCGTTGTAATTATGTCCGGATGCTGCACCTGCTCGCCAAGGTCGTACTCCTGAACGGTTGATCTTCCGGTTGTGTAGGCGACGGTGTCGGCCGAGTCGAGCAACTCAATCCAACTGACCCCGTTGAAGCTGAAAGAGTCCGTAAAGGCTGGATAGAAAGTCGCAGTCGGGACGGTCTGCGGCGTCGCTCCCTGAGGAATCTGGAGGAACGTGGGAAACACCAATCCCCCGTCGCCTGTGAATCCTGGCTGTCCCACCAGAACGTCTCCGGAAGGTTGGACGAGTAGCGACCAAGGTATCTGGTAGTTCGTCCCGAAAAGAACCGGTCCTGTGCCGTTGACCGCGAACTGCTCTACATGGCTGAACCGAGAGTCAGCCAGATACAGATTTCCAGCAGCATCGAAGGTAAGCCCCTGACCTTGACCACTCGCGTCGCCAGAGCTAAGGACTTGCACGGTGTTGCCGGTTTTCGGATCGATCACGAAGACCATTCCGAAGTCTGTGCTTAGGAAGACTTGTCCCTGTGCAAACTGCTGAGCTGGGCCGGTAAAGACCGCGCCTAGTACCACCGTCTGCCCAGAGGCACCTATTGTGCAGGTGTTCTTGTTATAAGGCGAGCATTCGCCACCCAACCAACCTACGAATGTTGTCGTGCTGTCGCCTACTGCAGCAGTCAAGTTAACCGCCGTCTGCTGCCCTGCGGGGTACTGGATGGAACAGCTGTCGGGATTGGAAGCCGTACCGTTCACAATCTTGCAGTTCAGCTTCGCGCCATCACTCACAGTTGCGTTTCCGCTGCCCAGTCCCACTATCGTGATAGTCGTGGGTTGCGGATCAGGTGGGGGCGGCGGTGGCGGCGGCGTTCCAGTGAAGGTTGCGGACACGCTCTGGTCTTGATCCATCGTCAGTTGGCAAATCGGCCCGTTAGCTTTCGGGCAGCCGGTCCACGCTACGAAGTTGAAACCGGCATCGGGAGATGCGACCAGAGTTAACTGGGTACCGGTCGGATAGGAGCTCGTGCAGGAGGAACCCTGGCTGTTTGATTGGCACTCAATTTGGAAGAATGGCTCCTCCAAAACGGTTCCACCCGGAGTAAAGCTGTTGGCCGGAGGAGTTAGTGTAACGACCAGTTGGTTTGTCGTCGGTGTGGCCGTACCGGTCAGTGTGTAAGTGAGGTTTGGGTTTACGGGATCGTTTGTAGTGAAGGTAAGTGTGGCCGTAAACGTGCCGCTCGCGTCCGCGGGGGGCGCAAACTCCAAAGAAATGTAACAGAGCCCACTGAAACGGCCTTCTGGCGGCGGGACAACATTGTTCCCATTTCGGGAACAAGACGGAGTGGCTGTGAAGCTGTTCGTCTGATCGCCCGTCACTGCAAGATTGCTGATGACGAGATCATCAACCCCGGAATTCTGGACGGAGATATACTCCGAACTGATATTGCCGTCCAGAGTAATGGGGAATGCAATCGTGCTGCCACTGCCTGAAGACTGGAAAAACGAGCCGATCGGCGCGAGATTTATCTTGCGAATGCGATTACTTCCCGAATCGGCAATAAATAAGTCGTGTACGTTCTGAGAGCTGCTGAAGACCGTCAACCCGGTGTTCTGGATCATGGCCTGATTTGCCGGCCCACCATCACCTGAAAATCCGCCGTTCAGGTTGTTCACATCCCCGGCGACCGTGCTTACCGCGTGAGTAAAAGCATCCACGCGGCGAACCACATTGTCGAAACCGCCGCCGATGTAAAGGTTCCCGAGATTATCGACCGCAACCTCTGCGGGAGCCTCCATGGAGGCGTCGCGAGGATTTTCGAAGAAGAGTCCATCTCCACCGAAGGTGGGCAGACCATTGAATGCATAGGTTGAGATCGATTGGGAAATTACCCCGTCATTGGAAGTGGTGCTGATCTGGCGAATCACGTTGTCGCCGCTGTCCGCCACAAACAAGTCGGTTGTTTGCGCGTCAGGAGAGAAGATCGCAAGCCCTTGGGGAGCATTTAACAGGGCCAAAACTGGTGATCCGCTATTGCAATTACCCGAACTGTAGTCGCTGCAGGCCTGACCGGGAGTTCCTGCGAATGTGTTTATCGTCCCGGTTGTATCGACAACGCGAACAGTGTGCAGATCCTTGTCGGAGATGTAGATGTTTCCGCCCGCGTCTACAGCTATGCCTACGGGTATGTCAAGACTCGCATTAATTGCCGGACCATCATCGCCGCAGCTTGGAAATCCGGGTCCCGGCTGGCACTGGACTCCGTTTCCTGCTACCGTCGCGATCTGCCCAGCCGGAATTGGAATGTTCGCGACCGTAATGTCAGCATCCTGGTTGTTGACCACGCGCACGACCGCGGCTTTGGAATCGACGATGTAGTAGTTTCCCTGAGCGTCAACGGCAACTCCTTCGGGTTTAACAAATCGAGCTGACGTCG
This sequence comes from Acidobacteriota bacterium, assembly GCA_003225175.1. Classification (NCBI taxonomy): domain Bacteria; kingdom Pseudomonadati; phylum Acidobacteriota; species Acidobacteriota bacterium. The sequence goes on along the minus strand of QIBA01000032.1, from coordinate 202,146 downwards.
CCGGCCCACCGTCGCCGTTGCAATTGGGTTGCGCGCAATTCTTCGTAGCACCGCCGAACCCGGCCCCGACCACGGTGCTGATGTTGCCTTTTGTGTCGATACTTCGCAGACGTTCTCCGGCAGTTTCCGATGCCAAAACGTTCTCGTTCGCATCCACCGCAAGGTTCTGCACAAAGCCCAGAACTGCACTCGTGGCAGCCCGGCCATCCCCCCCTGAGCCGCCACCGGCGAGATTCGCGATCGTCGCGTTCGCCGCGCTGACAACGCGAACGCGCATGTTGAAGGTGTCGGCGATGACGATGTTGTTGTTCGAATCAACAAACACGCCTTCAGGAAAATCAAAAAATGCTCTGGCTGCCGGCAGGCCGTCACCGCATCCCGGCTCGTTGCTGCAGATCGTTCCGATTCCAGCTACGGTCGTGATGACGTGGTTCGCTGATGTATCCACCTTGCGGATAGCCGGATTTCCCGAATCGGTGATGTAGAGATTGCCAGCAAAGTCGACTGCTAGTCCCGTCGGGCGGTCGATCTGCGCTGAAGTGGCTGGACCCCCATCCCCGTTCTGACCCGGAACGCCCGGCGCGTTCAATGTGCCGGCATAGGTGCTGATGTTCCGCGATGCATCCACTTTGCAGACGATATCGAGCGAAGTATCAGAGACGAAGAGATTCCCGGAACCATCTATGGCGACGCCCGTGGGCTTTAGTAGAAGTGCTCTTGACGCGGCATTACCGCTGTTGCAACCGAACCCCACATCAGCACCAGGATTCGTTCCGGCATACGTGATGATCACCTGCGTAGTCGCGTCGACGCGCCGTACTACTGCGTTTCCCGTATCCGCGATAAACAAAGTTCCATTGCCATCGACGGCCACGCCGGTCGGAGTATTCAGGCGAGCATTGGTCGCCGCGCCGCCATCACCGCCATAAGCACCAAAATAAGGGTCCTCGCTTCCGGCAACCGTAGTGATGATGTGAGACGACGCGTCTACACGGCGAATTCTCTCGTTGTTCTGGTCGGAGATAAAAAGGTTGTCGTTCTTATCGATCGCCAGGCCGGTTGGGAAATTGAGTTGCGCCTGGGCGGCTGCGCCGCCGTCGCCGGAAAAGCCCGCTATTCCGGTTCCAGCGTAAGCGGTCAACGCGCCGCTCGTGTCTACCACGAACACCGTATTCAGTGCCGGAACAGCGATGTAGGTGTTTCCGGAGCTATCCCTCACCGCAGAAGTAGGTTGCGGCAGGTAAGCATTGGTCGCAAGGTTGGGCTGTGGGCCACCGCCGGCGATGGTGTTGATGGTATTTACATTTACTTGTCCCGCGGCACAAAGAGTGGCCAGCGACACGACAACCAAAAGCCTGAGCGTTCGTCGCATTCTTCGATTTCCCTGGAATGTCAGTCTCGGCAACGCAGGTGAGGCAAAGCGTTGTTATTAATGGAGTTACTTGCTGCCGGGCTTTTGGGGGGAAGAGGCGCGGCGGCGTGATCCAGCAACTCAGCATTGCATAGTACGACAATTCACGCCAAAGCTAGTGTTGAAAAGTTGTTAAATAGCGAAAAATGAACCCCAGCTTCATTCCAAGATCGGGAGCGCCTACCCGGGGCGAATATTTGACAGATTCGCTATATATTCGCTATACTGCAACCCGTAGAAGCGCACGCATAGCAGGTAATACCAGTCGGCCGCAGCAGTTGCTGTGCATGCGCCTCAGTCCGCGAGGCTTTGTTGTATTCGGGCCGTCAAGTTATGCCTCTCACAAAAGTGAAGAGGTTCCAGGAGATCTTTCTTATGAGCGCCGTCGATCTACTCGCAAAACGCATTCCACCCAAATCAGCCAATCATTCCGCAGAGTCTGCCTCCCGGTGCGCTGGTAATCCCTTCCAGGAATCGATGCTTCGACTACTGCAAACGCCGGCTCCGCCGCTGGAAGATCCGGACGATATTGCGATCGATCCGCCGCCTGCGATTGATCCGCAGAAGCTCGCCGACATTCCAAAGATCGGGTCCTTGGGCGAGGGTGTCGAACTGTTTCAAGCCCTTAACCGGAATATCGAGCTGCTCGAAGGACTCGACGAGCTCAGGTATCGCGCGCAGAAGCTCGACTATCTGAAGAAGGCCAATGAGGCAAAACGCTGCGACCATCTCAAGGCCAATGGCGTTCGCTGCGGATCGCCGGCGCTTGCGGGAAAGGAGCACTGCTTCTTCCACGCTCAGTTTCACAACGCGGAATATACGCTGCCTTTGATCGAGGACAAGCGCACTCTGCAGCTCGCCTACATGGACTTGGCAAAAGGTGTGAGCATGAAGACGATCTCCATCGACCACGGCAGGCTTTTGCTGCAAATTCTGCAAAGTGCAGGCAAAAATCTGCCCGACATCGATTGGCAGGATGGCTACCAGGAATGATCGGATGGGATACCGCATGCGATCCTTAGGGATCCGGATGCGATATCGGCAGGGATCGGATGGGATTTTCAGGGATCTTATGGGATTTTGAGCCTTCTCTTCGAGGAGGACTCGGGGAGTGAACAGCCAGGAGCGCGACGGCTGCTAAAATGAAGGACAACTCTGCCCAAAGGGCAGATACGACTGCTTTTTGGCGCGGAGAGGTGCGTGAGCGGTTGAAACGAGCCGCCTCGAAAGCGGCCATACCTGAAAGGGTATCGGGGGTTCGAATCCCTCCCTCTCCGCCAGACACTTCCCTTCTCCCCGCTTCCCTGATATTCCATCAAGTGGCTATTTACTTGGGTTGGTGGATCTGGCTCCAGCCATACCTCGGCAACATTTGTCGCAGCGGAGTCTGGATCGATTTCGTGAGCAGATCCTTACCGAAGCAGCTCTTCCAGCTCGATCGACTGATCGGTCTTGTCGTCGCGATACTTCACGATCACCGGAGTGTAGAGCGAGAGCCCCCATTCCTGTCCTTTGCCGCGAGTGACCGCGCGTGATCCGGGGACCACGACAGCTCCTTCGGGAATTTCCAGAGGTTTTGTAGAGGAAGAGCGAAGAACATTGCCTTTTATCAGGTCATATACGGGAGTTGAGCGAGTGAGGATCGTGCCTGCGCCGAGTACAGCGCGATTGCGAACGAGGGTGCCTTCGTAGATTCCACAATTGCCGCCGACGAGCACATCATCTTCGATAATCACAGGCGAGGCATTCACCGGCTCGAGCACTCCGCCTACTTGCGCGGCTGCGCTCAAATGCACTCTCTTCCCAATCTGGGCACAGGAGCCAACCAGGGCATGAGAGTCGACCATCGTGCACTCATCGACGTAGGCTCCGGCATTGATGAACATCGGAGGCATGCAAATCACCGAGGGCGCCACATAGGCGCCGCAACGAACCGAGGATCCGCCCGGAACCAGGCGAACGCGGTCCGAAGCTTCGAATTTGCGGGGAGGATAGGTGATCTTGTCCACGAACGAGAGGGCTCCTGACTGCCACTCATGCAGGGTGCCGATCCTGAATCCGACAAGAATGCCCTGCTTTACCCAGGTGTTTACGTGCCACTGGCCATCTCTTTTTTCGGCTGCGCGTATGTCACCATGGCTAAGCGCTTCGCGGAAGCGTTCGAAGGTTGCGTGCGCCAGCGGAACTTCGTGAGCACGCGATCCGGCTTCGAAGAGCCGCTCGATTTCTTCCTTCATGTTGGCAGTTGACGTTGAGCTATGGGACATTTGCAGTGGAGTATAAACGCGAAGCGCTCCCAGATCGTGGGCTGACGGCGCCTGAACAGAGACAGAATGGATTTTTCTAAATTAGCTCCGCTGCTTGGCCGCACTCTGGTGATTGTTGCCCATCCTGATGACGAGACCATTACCTGTGGCGGGCTCCTTCAGCGCATGCGCGATCCTTGCGTGGTCTTCGCTACCGATGGTGCACCGGAAGATGCTTATTTTTGGAGCCGCTTTGGCTCGCGCGAACGCTACGCTGCGATCCGTGAACAAGAAGCGCAGGCAGCGCTGGCGGCCGTAGGGGTAGACAATTTCGAATTTCTTTCCAAACACTCGGAGAGTCCGCTGGTTGACCAGCTTCTCTATCGAGCCTTGCCGGCTGCGTTCGCCGCGCTGTCGCAAATCGTAGAGCGTCGCAGGCCGGAGTGCCTGCTGACCCTCGCTTATGAGGGTGGACACCCGGATCACGACTCAGTCAGCTTTCTTGGCGCGCAATTGGGGCGCGCGTTTTCTGTCCCGATATGGGAGGCGCCTCTGTATCACCGGAACTCCGAAGGCGGAGGAGTGTATCAGCGCTTCGTGGAGGAACACGGAGAGATAGTGGACTGTGTGGTTGGTGGCGCGGAGCTCCAGGCGAAGAAGAGCATGCTGAGTTGCTACAAATCTCAGTTCGATGCGCTTCCTTCGTTCAATGCGGAGCTTGAGCGTTTTCGGCCGCAGGTCAACTACGAGTATTCTCGCCGTCCCCATCCGGGAAAACTTAATTATGAGCATTGGCAGTGGCCGATGACAGCCGACGATGTGAGCAACGCCTTTGTTGCCTTTTCGAAAGTTGCCGCTTCCCGGAAATGAACAGAACGACGACTCACACGGGAAACTCCTTTCGCGTGCTGTACATTGCCTATCCCCTATTGCCAGTCTCAGAGCACAGCGCTGGCGGCGCCGAACAAGTGCTCTGGACGCTTGAACGGGAGTTGCATGCCCGCGGATTCAAAACCACGGTCGCTGCCTCGGCTGGTTCGCAAGTCGCAGGCGAGTTGTTTGCGACCGGCGATCCCGCCGAATCGGTCAATCAATTTGAGGCGCGGCTGCAGGAACAAACGCAGAGGATCCAAGAATGGCTGCGCTCCGGAGCCGCAGCGCACTTCGATCTCGTGCACGACATGAGCGGTTGCTTCTGGCAGCACGCGGCAGGCATTGAACTGCCTGTGTTAGCCACTCTGCATCTTCCCCGCTCGTTATATAAGCAGGTTAACTTTGCGCAGATTCCAACCAACGTTGTCTTCAACTGCGTTTCCCAAAATCAAACATCGGAGTTCGAGGACATCGCTGACCGCGTGATTGGCGTGGCCCAGAACGGTATTGCGCTCGATCGGTTTCCTCCAGCGCCTGTGACGCAGCGCGATTATCTGCTGTGGCTCGGTCGCATTTGCGAGGAGAAAGGAACGCACACCGCTCTCGACGTGGCCTACGCAGCGGGAGAAAGGCTGATCATCGCCGGAATGGTTTATCCATTTCTGTATCACCAGAAATATTTTGCGCGCGAGGTGATTCCGCGATTGAAGCGAGCGGGCAGCTTGGGAAAGTATATTGAGCGTCCAAGCTTCGCAGAAAAAATCGACCTGATTCGCAACGCCAGGGCACTGCTGATTACCAGCGACATCAGCGAAACCAGTTCCATGGTGGCGATGGAAGCAGCTGCCTGCGGTACACCGGTCCTCGCCCTTCGCCGTGGCGCGCTGCCCCAGATCATCCGCGAGAGAGTCACGGGCTTCTTAGCGGACTCTGTTGAGGAAATGGTCAACACGATTCCCAAAACGGTAGCGTTGGATCGCGCGCGCTGCAGACGATACGCTGAAGAAAATTACTCTGCGGAAAGGATGGCGGATTGCTACCAGTCTCTCTATTCACGGGTAATGGCGAGAACAAGGTGAATCTGGATCTGGTGGATCCACGTCAGCGCGCGGCTAATCTTTCCGCGTGCAAACCCACCTCGGCGGCAATCTTCTCCAGCTTCTTTCGCGTTTCTGCAGTTACCTGGAGCATCGGCAAGCGGTAGCTTTCTTCGATGCGTCCCATCATTGCGAGCACACACTTCACGGGCATGGGATTGGATTCCAAGAAGAGGCCCTGCATCAGTGGAAGATATCTGCGGTGCAGTTTCCGCGCACTGACCCAATCACCATCCAGCGCCGCTTGTGTCATTTTGGAAAGTTCCGCAGGAATAACGTTCGATGCGACTGAGATGATCCCTCGCCCACCAAGGGAGATGACGGGCAGTGTGACGGCATCGTCACCGGAGAACACGATGAAATCGTCCGGAACTACGTTCAACACTTCGGCGATCTGAGTCATGCTCCCGCTAGCTTCTTTTACAGCGATGATGTTCGGAATCCTTGCCAGCCGCGCGAGCGTAGCCGGTTCAATATTCGCGGCTGTTCTTCCCGGAACGTTGTAGAGCACCACCGGCTTCTCCACGGCTTCAGCGATCGCCTTGAAGTGCTGATATTGGCCTTCCTGCGTGGGCTTGTTGTAGTACGGCGACGCGGTAAGAATCGCGTCTACGCCTGAACGTGAAGCAACGGTGCGCGCTCGTTCGACTGCTTCGGCGGTGGCGTTGGAAGTTGCGCCTGCAACGACCGGCACGCGGCGATCAGCGACTTCAATCGTGATGTCGATGACGCGCAACCACTCATCACGATTAAGAGTTGGAGTCTCTCCTGTAGTTCCGCACGGCACAAGGAAATGCACGCCCGAGCCGATCTGCCATTCGAGCAGCGACCGCAATGCTGGTTCGTCGATGGCGCCGTCTCGGCGGAAAGGCGTCACCAGAGCGGTGCCACAACCGCGAAGTTTCATGTTTACAGCATAACGCCAACAAGCGCGTGCTTGGCCAGCAATTGCACGGCAGCTTTCTTCCGCTCACTTCGTCCCCGGAGATGCCGAACTTGCTTCCGCCCTCAAACGCTTGCGTTCGCGGCGAGTCCATTGATAGAGCAGCTCTACGTCAGCATCGCTGAGCTTTGCCTCTGAATGCAGAAGAAGGTATTGCGGGAGCGGCATTTTGCGATTCCGAACCATAGGTCCAATCTGGGACAAAATGTCCTGGCGCTCGTCGCTGCTGTATCGATCCCAGTTCGACATGTTCCAGTGGCTTCTTCCGTCTTGCACGTCTTTCTCGATGAGCCACGAAATGGGAGCCATCCGGCTGTACAACGGCCACACGGTTTGTTCGGAATGACAGTTCTGGCAGGAACGCTGCATCACGTCGAGTACGGAATGCTCAACTTGAGCCGATGCCATAAGGGGCCTAGCCGGATTTGCGACCTTCGCATTCCCAAATGGATGCACAAACGCCAGCGCGAAGAGGAAAAGAAACGCTGTGACGACGAAAACGCCGATGCGTCTTGAGTCCCAGCGTGGTTTTTGCATTATGATCTTGCTGCTCACTGTTATCGGATCTCCATATTCAAACCGCTGCTACTTGCTTGATAGTTGTTTGAGATATGCGATGACGTCGGCGCGCTCGTCAGCCTTCTCCACGTGGAAATCCATATCAACATCGGGAATGAATTTGTCGGGATCGGTCAGCCATTTGTCGAGGCTGACCTGATCCCACGTGAGCCCCGACTTCGCAAGCGCGTCTGAATACTTAAAGGTGGAGACGGTGCCCGCCTTTCTGCCATAAACAGTGCGCAGGCGCGGACCTTCCTTTTCGTTGTCGAGCGAGTGGCAGCCACCGCACCTTTTGTCGAAGAGTTGGTGACCGCGGCTCGCGTCGGCATCTTGCGTTACTACGGCCGATGATGTTGGAAGAAAGAAGACTACCGCGAGCGCGAAGACGCTCAGCGGAATCGAGAGCAAGCGCGTCGGCGTGACTCTGTAGCTACGAATATGAATCGACTTCAACATGAGATTGATCTCTGAAACGTTTATCGAAGTTGAAGTTCTGTGCGCAGCAGATTCGCGGATGGATGCGTCTCTGCAGAGTCGGCAGCCGCAGTCATTAATGGTGAATCAACGATTGCGAGATGGTTGTTCTGCTGTAGATAGTGCACGTCCGCCAGCCCGAGCAGAGTTCGCAGCCGTTCGGCTGGAACCTTCATTGGTCCTGGCGCCGGCGCTGTACCCGGCGCAGGCTGGGGAAAGGCTGTGGACATGGCCGTGTGAAAGGTGAGGTTGCCCTCGACCTTTTGCATTACCTGATGAATGTGTCCATTGAGCACAGTTACGGAACCGAAGCGCCTTAAATGTCCCAGTGCCTGCTCGCTATCCTTTGTTCCCCAACCCCAGTCCGGATAGACGCTCCAAAGAGGAATATGGGCGAAGACGACCACCGGTGTACTCGCCGAAACTGCGCTCAGGTCGTCTTTCAGCCAGGCGATCTGCTCTTCGCCAAGCTGTCCCATGCCTTCGAGCTGCAGTACGTTGACGAGTCCGACAAAGTGAACGCCTTTGTGGTTCAGGCTGTACCATCCCTTGCCCTTCGTGTCTTTCCCATAACGGTCCAGATACTGCTTGCCGTCGTCGATCGAAGTGTCGTGCTCGCCGGGCACATAGAAGATCTGCCTGGGCTGAGCGCTCTTTAATATCTGATCGAGGGTATCGAACTCACCCGGCTTTGACTGGTGGCTCAAGTCACCGGTATGGATGATGAATTCAGGTGGTTCCGAGAGGCTGTTGATGCGGTCGATGGTCGCCTGGAGTGTCGAGACCACATCGGTATTGGCTGGTTTGTTAAATCCCATGTGACTGTCACTGATCTGGACAAAATGCAGACCGGATTCGGCTTTTTTGCCGTTCTTTGCGCCAAAAATGTGAGAAGTAGGAATGCCCTCGGCGGTGATGGTCCAAAGTAGTCCCGTGCCGGCCCAGGCCATGCATTTCAGAAATCCTCGGCGGTTGATGCCGTCGTTGCTTTGGTTTCCATCAATAATTTTTGGATCGCTCTCTCTGCTCTTCACAGACATATACTTCCTCCTGCGATTCACTCGCCTGCATGAAGGGGAACCGACGCGAGTGCTCGCTTATTCCCGAGCGCAGCTGTTATATGGGACGAAAAGTTGATCGCATTTCGGGAATCAAACTCGAATGTCGCGAGTCTAAGACTGAGAATGGAAAGCTCCGCAGATTCCGGCGAGAAGATTCGGCGATTCGAGGCCCTGGTGTTGCCCCATCTCGATTCGGCTTACAACCTGGCTCGCTGGATGACGCGCAACACGGCCGACGCAGAAGACGTGGCTCAGGAAGCGATGATGCGCGCCTATCGCTTCTTGGATACCTTTCGTGGTGAAGAAGCGCGGGTATGGCTGCTGACCATCGTGCGCAACACCTATCTCACGTGGGTTCGACGGCAGATGCCACAACAGAACTCGGCCGAGTTCGATGAGCGCTTGCACACAGACATCGAGGCGGCGCTTACGCCGGAATCAGAGTTTCTCCGACAAGCGACAGCTGAGCAGGTTCGACGCGCTATCGAAAATCTGCCGGCGGAGTTTCGAGAAGTTATCCTGATGCGGGAGCTTGAGCAGCTTTCATACAAGGAGATCGCAGCAGTGACGCGCTCGCCGCTGGGAACGGTGATGTCGCGAATTTCACGTGGCCGTAGCATGTTACGGCAGTTGATTGCGGGGGCAAGACGCCAGGAGGTGAAGCAACATCATGACTAATCATGCGCAACGCAACCTCCTCCACGCGTATCTCGATGACGAGCTCGATCTGGTTCGCAGTATGGAGCTCGAAGATCATCTTGCTGAATGCGGTGACTGCGCAAATGAGATGGCCAGCTATCGAGCTCTGCGCGAGGGTGTGCAGGCCAACGACTTGCGCTATCAGGCTTCCGCCGAATTTCGGTCACGTCTGCTGACCGAGTTGCGCAAGAAGGAAGAACCGCAGCAGGTGATGGTGGTCCATCGTCGCATTGCGCGGTGGAGCTGGGCTGCGGTTGCGGCTTTGCTTCTGCTGGCCTCTGCGGCTTTGATGTTAGATCTAAGCCAGCGTTCCAAGCGAACACTGGCGAACGAAATTGTCGCCGACCACGTACGCTCGTTGATGGCTACTCATCTGACGGACGTAGCCAACTCCGATCAACACACAGTGAAACCGTGGTTCACTGGCAAGCTCGACTTCTCACCGCAAGTGCGTGATCTCTCGGCCGATGGATTCGAGTTGATCGGTGGGCGGCTGGAATATCTCGACGGTCACACCGCTGCTGCCATCGTTTACCAGCACCGCAAACACATGATCAATCTGTTTACCTGGCCAGCTTCGGGTGGGGACGAAGAGCCGAGCGCGACCTCGCAGCAGGGATTCAATCTCGTGGAATGGAAGCAAGCGGGAATGTACTACTGCGCAATCTCGGATTTGAATCGTCAGGAACTAACCGAGCTGGCCTCGCTGCTGCGAAAGTAGATTGTCCGTCACGGAGCGCCGGATTTGCGCTCCGTCCTCGATTGCGATACTAACGACGTACATTGCCAGCCGTTGTTGATCCGGCAGCCGCCTGATCCACAGGCAGAGGCTGAGCCAGAATCAGATTCGCGCTGGCCGGCAATTTGTCCGCATTTGCCAGCAGCAGGCTCACTTGCCACATTTGCGTATCCGAGAGCGATTCGTGGAATGAGGGCATGCCGGTCATGCGAATTCCGTTTGAGACTTTCCAATAACTTTCGCCCGGCGGATCGTCGGTCACCATGTGTCGAGGATCGAGGAGCTGCGGCGGCCTGGGGTACATTCCCTTAGCAACCGATGTGATTGGCTGCCCGGCTACGCCATGGCAAACCGCGCAATGTTCGCGATAAATGTGGGCTCCAGCTGTGTAGTTCTCCTCAGTTCCTTGAATGGGCGGGTTTCGCGGATACTCCTTGTCCATCCGAGCATGTAATCCCATTCGCGCAAACGTTTTCTCGAATGGCATCGCTGCAGCACCGGTGGCGACTGGCGCATATCCATATCGGAAGTAGCAATAAACCGTGATGGGAACAATGATCAAACCGATGATCAAGCCCAGAAGAAAGGCAGGAAAGCGGGATGGTCGCATGGGGATGATTGTAGCCAGCCCGTGCTGGACTGTTGACTGAAGTGCCTGCTGAACTACTCTACGCCGTCGCGAGCGCCGGCGTTGGCTCAGTCTTGACTTGCCGCGCCTTTCACAGCATTAGCTGTATTTTTTTGACTGAGAGCGTGACTAAGCACTCGTAAGTTTTCGCAGAATCCATGCAAATCGCGCGAAATAAGGCTTTCCTCAGGCCGTGCTCTGCGCCATAATCGCGGGCACGCTTTCCCAGGGGCCCTGTCATGGTTTTGTTTTTGCCCGCTACACCTCTCGTTTTTCTACGTTTCGGTCGACCGGTCGAATACACGCATAAGAATTCTCGGCGAAGCGGCTGCATTCTCCTCGTCGCTCTCTTAGCTGCGCTAACCGCGTGCGCACAAACGAGTGACAACGTTCATATTGTTCCGCACACCAAGGCGGAACACGGAAAGCACGGATCGGCGCAGGGCGACTCCAATCGTCTTCGTGTAGATGTCGAGATGGTTCTGGTTCCGGTAACAGTGACTGATGTGAAGAACCATCCGGTAGTCGATCTCAAACGGCACAATTTCACGTTGTTCGAAGGCAAGAGCGAAGAGAAGATTCAGTACTTTGGCACGGAAGATGCCCCGCTTTCAGTGGGCATTCTGGTCGATCTCAGCAGCAGCATGGCGAACAAGATCGACGCGGTGCGCGACGCGGCCTCGGAATTTTTCGTCAATGCCAATCCCGAGGACGACTACTTTGTAATTACCTTCGCCGATAAACCCAAGGTAATTGCTGACACTACGCAGTCGTTTGTCGATATCCATGCCGCGCTGGCGGCCGCCCAGCCCAAAGGCAACACCGCGCTGGCGGATGCGATTTACGCGGGTCTCGCCAAACTGCGGCATGCTAAGTACTCTCGCAAAGCACTCCTGATCATCTCTGACGGCGGAGACAATAACAGCCGTCATAGTCTGCGGCAAATCAAGAACCTAGCGCGGGAGTCGGATGCGGAAATTTACGCGATCGACGTTTGCGACGCGCCGACTCTCTTGATCACCAAGAAGCTGGAAGAACGCTTTGGGCGGCAATGGCTCACCGACGTCACCGAGTCCACGGGAGGACGGACGATCGTCATCGACAACCCTGCGAATATTCCCGCTGCCGCAGCGCGCGCCAGTCTCGAACTGCGCAGCCAATACGTTCTGGGATATCGGCCGAGTCGGGCGGTTGAAGACCACAAGTGGCGCAAGATCAAAGTGAAGGTCTCGCGATCAGAGGATTTTCTGCCGTTGCAGGTTTATTACCGCACCGGATATGTGCCGCGTCGTGACTGAACCAGCCCATGCGACGTGCTCCGGCCGCTCTGGGCCGGAAGATCGTCTGCATAATCAGAACGTGTTGGGGGCGGCCGGACCACGTTTGCTTTTTCGGGCGCTTAGGGCGTGTCGAGGCCAAACCCCTGCTGCGAAACACTTTGGTAATGGCTTCAACGACCTACGCTCCCGACTTCCGGTTTTCTCCGGGTTTTGTATGTAGATTTTCGCTATTCACCCTGCTGGTTCCTGTCCTTCTGGTAATTGTTACAGGCTGTCGTTGCGACCTATAATCGACCTACTCTGGATGTATTTCTCCGTCAGGATTTGGGTTGGGTGACGACTGCATTGGAAGTGCGCTCACTCGTCGGATCGAAACGTGGACTCTCGAGGAGCACTTTTAAGTGTGGCGAATGAGGTCCTTGTCGGACCCTGCGAAGGCTTTGGCAGTTCGCTCTGAGAACTTAGATGCGTAAACACCTGATTTCGATCCTGTATGCAGGCTTGGTCCTCGGCCTCCATCCCACCATTCACGCGCAGACGATCGTCGCTACGCATGACAGCGACGGCCGCCTTGTTTACGAGAACGCGCCTGAGAAGCACGTACAGACTCCGCCTCCGCTGGACTCCGGATACTTTTATTGGAGCAACCGCGAGCACCGCTGGAAGCCGGTGCCGCCGATGTACTCGCATTCGCGTAAGGCAGCTCAATCTGCGGCGCAGGACGTTCGCCGCTTGCTGCGCCAGGCGGCCTTGAAGAATCCTCAGTTTGCGGCCAACGGCAATGCGCTGCAGCTAGCCTCTCAGCAAGTCCAGAATTCGCCGGCCGCCGCGTCGCGCAACTATGCAGTTCCCGGTCGGGTTTACAACACAGAGTCAGCGCTGCTTCCGAATGGATCGGAATGGATCGACAAGATCGTGGAGCAGGCGGCAACCGATCATTCTGTCGATCCCAATTTGGTACGCGCGATCATCAAGGTTGAGTCGAACTTCAATCCGCACGCCGTCTCCCGCAAAGGCGCCATCGGATTGATGCAGCTCATGCCGCGCACCGCTCAGTCATTGAATGTGCGGAATCCCTACGATCCCGCGCAAAATGTGGACGCCGGAGTGCGCCACTTCAAAGAGTTGCTCGATTCCTATAACGGCAATGTAGAGTTATCGTTAGCCGCATACAACGCCGGGGTTGGGGCAGTGCGCCGCAGCCGCGGAATTCCGAAATATTCAGAAACTCGGAATTACGTGAAGCGCATCACAGGTATATACGGGTCGAATACAGCACGGCTCTACACACCCGGACATCCTCTGCAGTTAAAGAAGGATGCCGAAGGACACTTGTCGGTCAGCGATATGGAGTAGGGTTCGCACCTGCAGCCCCTCGAACTGCCCGGCATAAAACGTTGAATTGCACCTGATGCTGGGTGCCACAGGGATGCAGAGAATGTCCGGCAGGTCAGCCACTCGCGCGACTTTTCACTTCACAATCTGGACGCTTGTCACTGCGGGTCTCCTGCTCCATGGCGGACGTGCGGAGGCGATGAGTGTCGCCAGGAAGAAGCACATCGCGCTCGACTACTACCACAAGGCCGTGCAGATGCGCGAGGCGCTCAACGGACGCCCTGAAAGCGATCGCGATACCGAGGACTACAACCGGGTAATCGATTCCTTTCGCAAGGTCTATCACCTGGCCCCAACATCCACGCGCGCTGATTCGAGCGTGCTCGCAGTTGCCGAACTTCTTGCCGAGCAGGCTCGCCTCAATGACGACAAGACGGGATTCAAGTCCGCGATCGGACAATATGAGTTCCTGCGCCGCGAATATCCGGGCAGCAAGTACCGTTTTGGAGCCCTGCTCAGCATCGGCCAAATCTATCGCGAGGATCTGAACGAACCTGCAATCGCGAGGGAGACATTCGAAGGTTTTTTGAATCGCTATCCCAACCACGAACTCGCGCAGCAAGCTAAGGCCGCTCTGCGTGAGATGGACGAGGAAGCCAAGCATCCAAATCGCAAGGAAAAGGACAAGGAAAAGAACTCCGTCGCAACCACCAAAAAGCGTGAGAGCACTAAGCGCGAAGCAGCTAATGACGAAGACGACCAGGAAGAGGCGAGCCCTGCTCCGCTGACAACGGTCACATCAAAGCAAAAGGGATTGCCGCGCATTACCAGCCTCCGTTACTGGTCCACGCCTGACTACACGCGCATCGCCATCGATCTCGAAGACGAAGTAAAGTACGAAGCCGGGCGAGTTCCCTCTCCCGATCGCATCTTCTTCGACCTGCACGACAGCCGGCTCGCGTCGGAGCTGATTGGCAAGAGCTACAACATTGAAGACGGTCTGCTGAAGAAGGTACGCGTCGCGCAGTACAAGGCGAATATGGCGCGCGTGGTGCTCGAAGTCGATAACCTCGCCGAGTACTCGGCCTTCATCCTGCCGAATCCTTATCGGTTGATCATCGACGTTCACGGGCGCAAGGCTGCGCCGCAGTTAGAGACAGCTGGGTCGCAGAATGCGGCTTCGGATCCTCGCTCCAATTCCTCCACCGGCGTGCCGCAAATTTCACAGACCAGGCGCGCTGAGCCCAAGACCGTTGCGGCAAATCGTAAGAATCCTTCGCCGTCAGATGATGATGACGAGGAGTCAGTCGACACAACGAGTGCCAAAGCGCCTCCCAGGAAACCTGCTCTTGCCAAGCGCGCTGAAGTGCCGCTTGAAGATAGCAACCTCGGTCTAGCCGAGATCGCATCGCTCAGCGAGGATCCCAAGCAGGTGAAGGCCACGAGCAAGCCGACGAGTGGCGCTGTGGTCGACAATGTGGCGAAGCGCGAGCTGCCACAATCAGCGGACAGCAAACCCGCTGAACATCCATTCGCCGCAAGCAAAAGCCAGAAGAATCGCAATGGGAAAGCGCCTGTCACCATGGCAAGCGTAACTCGGCAGGCCAAACCAACTGCGGACGGTGATTTGTCGCTGGTCCGCGCGCTGGGATTGAAGATCGGCAAGATCGTGGTCGATGCCGGACATGGCGGCCACGACACCGGAACGATCGGTTCAACTGGATTGCTCGAAAAAGATCTTGTACTCGATGTCGCGCTGCGTTTAGGCAAACTGCTGGAACAGAAGCTCGGAGCCGACGTAGTCTACACGCGCCACGATGACACTTTCATTCCCCTCGAGACGCGTACGGCTATAGCGAATCAGAATCAAGCGGATCTGTTCATTTCGATCCACGCAAACTCAAGCTCCGATTCTTCGGCGCGCGGCGTGGAGACTTACTACCTGAACTTCACCTCATCGCCTGAGGCTCTAGAAGTAGCTGCCCGTGAGAACTCGGTCTCTGAAACCTCTGTGCACGACTTGCAGGACCTGGTGAAGAAGATCGCGCTGAAAGACAAGATCGACGAGTCGCGCGAGTTCGCTGCCAATGTGCAGAAGGCGCTGCATGCCGGAGAGGCTGCGAAGAGCCCCGGCGTTAAAAATCGTGGAGTGAAGAAGGCGCCGTTCATCGTGCTGATTGGCGCTAACATGCCTTCCATCCTCGCGGAGATCTCGTTCGTGAGCAATCCCACTGACGAACGCAAGCTGCGTACTCCTGAGTACAGGCAACGCATCGCGGAATCGCTCTATCGCGGCATCTCCCATTACGCCCAGGGGCTCAGTGGGATTAAGGTCGCAAGCGCGAGACAGCCTGCTACGGCTGGGCAATAGCTGCCAAATCCTGGAGGTAGAGACGCAGTATGCTATAGGCTTATCCAAATTAAGGACAAGCCTGCAGCATGCTGCGTCTCCTCCATGCAGCGTCGAATGACGGCACGGCCGGGACCTCCATATCCGAAATAGCTGGCACGATTTAGCCCTGCAGCAGTCCCACGCAGGAGACGCAAGCATGCTGCGTCTCTACCGGAATCCCGCAATGTGGCGATGGTGTCTAATAGACTAGATTTGTCGATTCCAGCTTTGTACATGCCATTGTGCACCAGACTCTTTGCTTTAATCGTCTCACTTGCCTCGGCAGCGTTGGCGACTGACTCAGCGGTTCTCCCTAAAGCCTTTGCTGGATGGCAGCAGGAGCCTGCTGCCAGGACCAGCACGAATCCCGCGGACGCCGATGCCGGCAATGCGGCGGTGCTCAAGGAATACGGCTTCACCGATTTTCAATCCGCAAACTACGCAAAGGGCGATCGCAAACTGAGCATTCGCGCGGCGCGCTTTGATGATGCTACAGGCGCTTACGGCGCATATACGCTTTACAGCCAGCCCGGCATGCGCACCGAAGAAATCGGACGCCACGGTGAATCAGCTGGCGATCGCGTGCTTTTCATGCAAGGCAACATCGTGGTCGAAGCAAAATTCGACTATGTGAACGCGATGTCAGCGGCCGAACTGCGTGAACTGGCTGAGGATCTTCCGCAACCAGCAGGAAACCTGGGGCAACCGCCTAGTCTTGCACATTGGCTGCCGCAGCCTGCGTTCATCGAGCATTCAGTGAAGTTCGCGGTTGGACCGAAGTCATACAATCAGGTGGGATCGCCCTTCCCTGCTTCTGCCGTCGATTTCTCCAAGAGTGCTGAAGTTTTGACTGCTCTCTATAAGAGCGACGAAGGAGAAGCCAAACTCACGCTGATCTCGTATCCCACACCGCAGATCGCCGGAACGCAACTGCGAAACATCGAGCAGAATCATGCAAATCTCGAAGCGACTGGGTCAGGAAGTTTTTCTATTAAGCGCACCGGACCGCTTCTCGTCATCGTCAGCGGTCAGGCTTCGCAATCCGAGACACGATCGCTGCTCGCTTCAGTGAACTACGAGGCTGATATCACCTACAACGAGCCGACGTTTCTCTCGCGCAAAGACAACATCGGCAATCTGATCATCGCTGTCTTTGGACTCATCGGATTGATTCTGGCAGTTGCGCTCGCATTCGGCATTGCCTACGGTGGGCTGCGCGTGGTGCTTAACAAACTCTATCCGCACCGCTTTTTCGACCGTCCAGAGGACGCTAACGTCATTACCCTGAATTTGCGCGACGAATCTTCAAAATCGAGGTAAGTTGCTGAAACAGCAGCTCTTACTAAGTGCAGTGGGGAAAGTGCGGCAGCAACTGCCACATTTTCGATGCAGGGTACATTTTTCCTAAGTGCTTGATTTTTAAGGCATTTGCGTCAGAAAATTCGCTTGACACCCCCTGTGCACGACCATAAGATTTCGTCCAGAAAGTTCTGATGGCTTTGCCTCCGTTGGAACTATTCTCCCTTGAAAGAAAAGGCCGCCTATTTGCCGGGCGGTCTTTTCGTTTTGGCGCGACAAAAAAAAGCTGAAGACGGAGGGCACGGAGCACGCAGAGGAACGGCTCGCGTTTCTTCTTTCCTTGAAAATTGGATCCTGCCCTGGTTCGCAGATGTCGGTTTGCGTTTCTCGTTTTTTAGCAGTTTTCCTGCGCGACCTCCGTGTCCTCCGTGTTCATTCCCGGTTTTTTTCTCCGAGGCTCCTGGAGAGGCAGCCATCTTTTCAAATCAGGAACTTCGAATTGTCTTGGTTTTGCTTATCGCCTATGGCCCTATCGCTTATTGTCTGGTTCCTCGCTGCTTCCCACGCCTTGGCGTATTTCCAGCTGACATACACATTGTGATAAAGATGCAGCAGGTATCCTTCGCGTCCGTCGAGAAAGCCAAGGCGAAAAAAGTAGTTCCAGGAAAAATTCAGAGCTGGCCGATAGTAGACGTTAACGAGAAACGACAGCCAGGAATCACTGACTTGTCCTTTCTGCAGCGCTACTTCTGCTCCTAGCGAAGAATAGCGGTTCATGCTTTCGATATAGGCAGTTAAAGTTGGATAAGCGTTGTGAATCAAGTCGCCTTCGAGCGCGGCTGTAGGGCCCTCGACGCGCATGGTCTCGTGCACCGCACGTTCGACGAACTGTCCTGTGCCGCGCCGAGACAGTCGCAGCTTGCGATCGGGATAGAAGCCGCCATAGCGAATCCAGCGGCCAAGAAAAAGATTGCGCCGGGCGATGAAGTACCCCGCCACGTTCGACGTCGGATCGCTCACCACACGTCTTATGCTCTCGGCTAGTTCCGCAGAGACTTCCTCGTCTGCGTCGATCGAGAGTATCCAGTCACTCGAAGCTTTCGCGATCGCGGAATTCTTCTGCTGCGCATAGCCTTTCCACGATTCTGCAAAGACCTTGGCGCCCTGCTCGCGAGCAATTTCGAGCGTGCGATCTGCGGAGCCAGAGTCCACGATGATTCGCTCATCGGCCCAGGCGACACTTGCCAGCGTGCGTCCGATGTTCCTCTCTTCGTTTCGCGTGATGATCACAACCGAGAGACTCATGCCGGGTCAGGATAACTTTCGCGAGTCACGGGCACAAAGAAAAACCCGGAGCCATCTTGCTGCTCCGGGTTCTCGCTGCTGGATTTGGACTATTTCGGAGATTGCTGTGCTACCGGGGCGCGCCAGGATTCTGCACTGCCCCTTGCGGAGCTTGTTGCTGTTGCGTAGGCGTCGTGTCCGTCCGCGGCATGACGTAGGGCACCACGGGCTGCTTTGTCACCGTTCCGTTAAAAGCATCGTCGAGCACGATGCCGTTGCGAACAAGCGTGTATCCGGTGACGCGGTCGAGTTCCACGCGTGACTTTGCGTAGGCGGAGCGAGCCTGCACGCGATTGCTGTCTGCCGTCGCCAGATCGCTTTCGGTTTGCAGGACAGCGAAATTAGTCGACGCGCCAAGCGCGTACTTCTTCTGCTCGGCGTCGAGACTCTGTTGCGCCAGCTCAAGCGCTTTGTCCGCGGCTTCAACCTGGGCTCGATTCTGCTGGACAGCAAATTGCGCGTTGCGCACCTGGATGGCCACCTGGTTTTGCAACTGCTGCAAGCGCATCTCAGCCTGGCGCAGTTCGAGCTCGGAGCGCATCTGATCGGCCTGTGCGGAGCGGTTCCGGATCGGGATGCTCACTTGCAGCCCCATACCCTTGTCCGGAGCCGTGCTATTGAACAAGTCCCCAAAAGTGTTGCCGAATCCGTGTTGAGGGATAGTTCCCGCAGGAGTGCAAAAGAGCGGATTCGAATTGGGACCGCACGCCGACAAGGCATTCTGCGTGCCTCCTAAACCGCTGGCCCCATAGAACGCCACCAGATCCACGCTGGGCCGCAGTCCGTTCGCAGCAGCCTTGCGGTTTATCTCACGATTGGTAAGGTCGATGCGTGACTGCGCGAGATCAGGACGATGCGACAGCGCATCATTGATGAGATCCTGAATCGGGGTTACCGGCTCTTCGCTCGGAACCGCCATGGTATCGGTTGGAATTACCGGAGCAGCGGCCAGAATCGCATCCGACAGGCTTCGGGATAACGCATTCTTCATCAGGAGCTGCTGCAGTTGCAGGTTGGTTTGCGCCACGATCAGCGTCTGCTGATTTGCTGCTACCGTGCTTTGCGCGCGCACTACTTCGATCGGAGCGAGTGTCCCGATTTGAACCTGCTTCTGATTATCGGAAAGCGTCTTCTGCGCCAAGCCTAAGGAGCGCTCCTTTGCCTTCACATTTTCATAGGCGTTTACAAGATCCCAATAGATATTTTCAATTTGGGAAACAGTTTCGATCACTTGATTGCGGAAGGCGACGTCAACGATCTCGCGGTCATTGCGGGCAACACGAATAAAACGCGTGTTGAGCCCGAGTCCGAAACCCTGCAGAAGATGTTGAGTGATGGTCGCGCGGAAACTCGAATTTAGCGTTGGATTCAGAGTGTTGAATCGGCTGTTCGTAGTCTGCCGGTTGTTCTGAAACCCCACGGACAGATTCGTGCCTGGCGCAAAGCCCTGGTTGTAACTGAAGTTCACGGTTCCGGTATTCGATTGCAGATTGGGAACACCGGTGAAAACCTGATTGGCTTGCGGTGAGATCGCGTGTTCTTCAGAAAGGTTGCTGGTTACCGTAGGATCAAATTCGGGCACACCAGGGCCAGCCCCTGCAGTCGACAGCACAATTCCGGAGGTACCAGTGCCCGCGCCGCCCGCGGCGCTCGTTGTACCACCTGCTCCGGCTCCCTGACTGGCGGTGCCAGTCCCGGTACCGCCCTGTCCACCCGGCGTGCCCTGAACCAATCCAGTGGCGACGCCACGCAAATTCTGTCCGGCCTTGGCGCGCAGGATGTCGGTATCCGCAATTGGCATGTTATAACGCGCGATTGCGAGATCGAGGTTGTTTTCCAACGCTAAAGCGACCGCATCCGACATAGAGAGATAGATCTTGCCGTCGCGTACTAACTGATCCATACGAGGAGAGTTCGAAAGATTCGGCGCGGGGACCTCCCTCCTCTTGTACGGAGCTATCGGACCTTTGAGAAAGCTGTATCCGTTGACATAGTTCAGTCCGCCAAAGGATTCTCCACGGCTGCTTTGCGCGGTACTGGCAGGCTGCGGAACCGGCGCGTTGGGCGCTTCTTGCGCGAAGAGCGAACGTCCCAGCAGCAGACCGCCGGTTAGCGCAACGCCTGCGGCTATCCGGCGAATACTCTTTTTACTTCTTTTAAAACACAACACACACATGTGCGATCTCCAATTGCTCTGGAAATGAATGAGATTGAGACTGCCGCGACCGGCGAATTGTCACCACGAAACGTTGTTCCGCGTCAAACCTGAAATACGATCCACTGGACCGATAAGTTCCATCAGCAGCCCGAGCACAACGCCGGCCATGATTCGATATGGGAAGCGGTTAGTATAAATCATGCAATGGACCCAAATGGCGCTTCCGCAGAATTACGTTACGATTGCGTTCGATGAACAGGCGAACATTTCGATTCATTCTTAGCCACTTTTTTACATTTCTCGAGCTTAAAAAAATCTTGCCAGCATAAGTAAGACGTGCGACAGGACACCAAAACGACAAGGACAAGGAACGGATCGCAAGAAACTTCAAAATCACGCTTGCGTACGATGGAACCGATTTTTGCGGATGGCAGGTACAACCGCAGCGGTTGACCATTCAAGGCACGCTTTCCGATGCCGTTGAACGCGTAACCGGAGAGCGCGTTCTACCTCAGGGTTCAGGGCGCACTGATGCCGGCGTGCATGCACTCGCGCAGGTTGCGAGCTTTGCGCTGGAGTCGCCGATCCCAGCGGAAAATCTGCTCATTGCGCTGAATCACACACTTCCGAATTCAATTCGCTTGGTCGAAGCGAAGGAAGTCGAGCCCGAATTTCACGCGCGTCACTCGGCCAAGGCTAAGACTTACGAGTATCGAATTTTTCGCGGCAACGTTTGCCCGCCATTTGCAGCGCGGTACGTTCATCATCATCCGTATCCGCTGGACCACGATGCGATGAACAGGGCGGCATGGCTTGTCCTTGGACGTCACGATTTCACCAGCTTTGCCGCCGTCGATCCGGAGCGTGGCAAAGATGATGACCTCGACAACGTCCGCACGATCTTTTCTTCGGAATGGAGCAGGCAGGGCGATCTGCTCGTTTACAGAGTGCGCGGAGACGGCTTCCTGCACCACATGGTGCGAAATCTGGTAGGAACGTTTCTTCTCGTCGGCAAGGGCAGCGTGGCGGTGGATTCAATAACTCAGATCTTGACAGCGCGCCGTCGTGCCGAGGCTGGACCCACGGCCCCGGCTGGCGGACTGTTTTTGGTCAGCGTCGAGTATTAGCTCTTTGCCGGTCGCACTTCACTCATCAGGCCTAGTATGTTGCCTTCGCTGTCGCGAAAGAATGTCATCCATAAATCGTGATCCGGCAATCTTGCAATTACGTGTGGATTATCCACGAACTTGACGCCTCGCGCCTTCATCTGTTCATGCGCTTCGCCAATGTCGGCAACTTTGAAATAGATAATCGATGTTCCCGCTTCGGGCTTTTCCGGCTTGTCAAGCATGAGGCGAATACCGCCGCAATCGAAGAAAGCGAGGTTCCCTGCGGAGAACAGGTACTTCATCGCAAGCTTATCGCGATAAAACTCGGTTGCTCGGGAGACATCCTTGACCAGGATCGCGATCTGCCCAATCTTGTCCAGTGCTATCTGGGTTCCAGCCTGCATACGAACCTCCATGGTTATGCTAGGATCGAAATTTAGTTAGCTATGCTAACTATCCCATGCAAGAGATGTCAACTGCCCAGGCCAAACGCGAATGGGAGCTTGCTGACAGGCTGCATTCGGCGGCCATTCACCTGCTACGCCGGCTGCGGATTCAGGACCTCGCCAGCGGTATCGGGCCGGCAAAACTCTCTGCCCTGTCCGTGCTCGTATTTTCAGGACGGCCACTCACGCTGGCCGAACTCGCCTCGGCCGAGCAGGTGAAAAATCCGACTATGAGCCGTCTGATCGCTGGCATGCAACGCGAACGGCTGGTCCGGGTCACGCCAGCGAAGGAGGATGCGCGCTCAATTTTGATTACTCCTACGAAACTAGGCAGAGACCTTTTGCTTGCGGGCAAGCAGCGCCGCGTAGAGTCACTGGCGAAGGCCCTGAAGCAGTGTGGCGACCCTCAGTTGGAGAGCTTGGAGCGCAGTGCGGAGGTGTTGGATCAGGTGATTCGGCGAATTGCGAACGTCTGAGTCTCGCCCGGCTCCGGGATCAGGCTCCGCATTGTGCGGATTGAAGGCATTAACGCAATCGGAAGAGCGCTAGCCGATCTGCTTCACATACTCGATCAAAGGCATGCCAAAGAAATCCGAGGCGCGGCCAGAACGGGAATAACCATGCTTCTCGTAGAACCTCATCGCGGTGATTAGCGGCTGAGTGGTATCGAGAGTTACATGAGTGCAGCCGCGCATCCCCAGCCAGGCTTCAATTGCACTCAACAATTCGGCGGACACGCCGGAGCCTTTGTACTGGGGTAGCACCGCCATGCCGCGAAGATGTCCTTTGCCGGAATGCGGGCCGCCTCCCGCGACTGTTCCAATAATTTCTCCGCTAGAGACAGCAACCAGCACGTGCATCGACTGCATGCGCGTGCCGAGGGAAGCATCGTCGAGAACCGTATCAGCGTAAGCTCCCGCAGTGTATTGCTCTCGATATGGTTCGAAGGCTTCTGCCAGGCACTTGAGGATGCGCTGTTTGTCCCCTTCTCTCGCCGGCCGTATTTCAATTGCGATCTTAGAATGTCCCCTTGGTTTGCTCATCCAATTCGAGGCTATCTCAACCGGCACTATCGGATGAGCTGCGGCGTGCCAGAGTCTCAGGAAAAATCGAATGCACTCTCGTTGCTTGCAGACGTTTCTGCTACGCTCTGCCCATGTCGTTCTCGGGAAGTAAACGAAAGCGCACGCTCACTGATGTCGAGCTCTACGACTACGCGATAGGCTCGCTGGCGCGCAAGATGCGTACGGTCGCCGAACTGAAGCGATTACTGCGGCAGCGAGTCGAGGCTAGCGAGGAGGGAGCCTTGGCCGTAGAAGCAGTGATCGCCAAGCTCAAAGAACAAAAGTACCTCAACGATTCTCGTTACGCGTCCTCGTACTCCCAATATCGGCAGAGCAACGAGAAGTTCGGACGACGACGCGTAGTGACCGATCTCAAAGCGAAAGGTGTTCACAGCGAGATTATTCAGCAGGCTGTTAGCGCCGCCTATAACGATGTGAATGAGGAGCAGCTCGCGCGCCAGTTCCTTGAACGCAAGCGGCTTAAGAAGCCACAAAATGAACGCGAATCCGCGCGCATTTTTCGCAGGCTCGTGCGAGCCGGATTCTCGGCTGGGACAATTTTCAAGGTCTTAAAGCGGTGGGATGTGGAGGACGAGGTTCTCACCGCATTGTCATCGGAAGCCGAAGAGTCTTCAACCGAATAGCAGCGCTGATTACTCAGGATTGACGGAGGACCATTGCTTCCTTGACTTCGCTTCGCGTGCAAGTTAACTTCGCGCAGCTTCCATGCCTAGCTCAAATTTTGAGGAACGCTCTTGCCCAACCGACTAGTCACCCTCACTACCGATTTCGGACTCAACGATCATTTTGTCGGCGCCATGAAGGGCGTGATCGTTAACATAAATCCGCAGGCGCAGATAGTTGACATCTGCAATGCGGTGAATTCGTTTGACGTCCTCGATGGGGCTCTGACCATTGCCGCGGCGGCTTCATATTTCCCTTCTGACACGCTGCACGTCGTAATCGTGGACCCCGGGGTGGGATCGCAGCGCCGGCCCATTCTCGCGGTAAATGAGAGACATGCTTTTCTGGCTCCCGATAATGGAGTGCTGTCTCTGGTCTACGAGCGCTCCGAACGGCTGAGCGTAAGACACGTGACCTCTGAGCACTATTTTCTGCAGCCCGTGAGTCAAACTTTTCACGGACGCGACGTATTTGCGGCCTGTGCTGGTTGGCTTAGCAAGGGAGTCGAGATCAGCAAGTTCGGAGACGAGATTACGGACTATATTCGCTTCGCTGCGCCCAAACCAAAGCCCGTCGATGGCAAGAGTTTCAAAGCGGTAGTCCTCAAAACGGACAAGTTCGGCAACCTCATCACCAACATCACGCCCAAAGACGTTCCACAACTCTTTGAGGACACGCCGCCTGCGTTCAAGGTCGCCGTGGGCAAAGCAGAAGTTACGAAGATGAAGAATGCCTACGCCCAGGCCACGCCCGGAGAGCTGTTCGGAATCCTCGGCAGCATGGGCTACCTGGAGATCTCAGCCAATCGCGCTGCGGCGAACCGCTTGGCGGGTGCGGACAGAGGCAGTGAAGTCACTGTGGTGTTGGGTTGATTTCAGAACGCACTTACACGTGTCATCCAGAGTGCAGCACCAACGTAGTTCCGGCTGCCCTCGGGCGGTAGGACGTTTGTTCGGGACGACGATTCCATCTACTTGAATATCAGAAACGGAATTGGGAGCACCTTTTTCGAGTCGACGGTGAACTGAAAATACGGTACTAAGGATTCTTCGGTCTAGGCCGCGCATAATCCTCCATAGTTGCAGTCCACTCCAAGAATCTTTTCAGCTCCCGCCGCTCGCGCCAAAGAAATCCCCAGAATTCAATGAATCCGATTTTGTCCATTTTGAGACCCGTGTAAGTCTCGATCCTCCAGCGCAGGTACGGGCTGCGCCAGGGAGCCAGCCGATGTCCACGACTGGCAATCCAAATGAATCGCAAAACTTTTTTCATGAGCTCTCGATTGGCAGTATAGCGGTTCAAAACTGCTAGACTTTTTTGTTCATGTCCGACTCCAGGCAGCAGGCTGAGGATCACTACTACGCGGCGCTCGATCTCTTCGGGGAGGGCAAGCACGAGGAAGCCGTCGCTGAATATGAAAAGTGCCTGGCGATCGATCCTCGCCACGCCGAGGCGCTGCACGGCTTGGCTCGTGCCTATCAGGACGCGAATCGGCTGGACGAATCGATTCAGATTTCGAAGCGACTAGTCGAACTCGATCCTGACGACATTCTTGCTCACACCAGCCTTTCGATCGCGTATCAGAAGAAAGGCATGATCGCAGAAGCGGAGGCCGCCGCGAATCAGGCGCGAATTCTTGGCTGGAAGCAGCAGCTCCGCGAAGGCAAGGACAAGTCGCTCTAGCGAGCAACACCTTAAGACGAGACTAAGGAGAACCGGCCGCCTCGGCCGTGTTTTTTGCATCCACCTCCAAAAAAGCCTGGATAATCGCAGTTGGTGGTGGAGAGAATTAACTTTGTAGCAGTTGCAAGCAAAACACGCCGAGGCGTCCGGTTCTCCTTATCTCTTCGCTCTTCCGGCTCTTTGTTAAACTTAAGATTCCATGTCTCAGATTCAGCGTAGAAGTACTCCGACAGTCCACATTGGCAATGTGCGCGTGGGCAGCGATGCACCGATTGTTGTGCAGTCAATGACAAACACCGACACTGCCGACGTTCCCGGCACAACCAAGCAGGTTGCGGCACTCGCCCGCGCCGGCTCGGAGCTAGTACGCGTCACGGTCAACAACGACGCCGCCGCACAAGCTGTGCCGCATATCGTCGAAGGACTGGAAAAGATCGGGGTCAACGTTCCGGTGATCGGCGACTTTCACTACAACGGACATCTTCTGCTGAAGAAGTATCCCGCCTGCGCTCGCAGTTTGGCGAAATACCGCATTAACCCTGGCAATGTCAGCATTGGCAAGAAGGATGACCAGAACTTCGGCGCCATGGTGGAAGTGGCGGTCGAGAACCAGAAGCCGGTACGTATCGGCGTGAACTGGGGATCGCTTGATCAGCAGCTGCTTACACGCATGATGGACGAAAACTCTCGTCTTCCAGAGCCGCTTGACGCGCGCGAAGTGACCATGGAAGCCATGGTGGTGAGTGCGCTGAACTCTGCGGTCATTGCCGAGAAGTATGGATTGCGAGCAGACCAGATCATTATTAGCGCCAAGGTTAGCGGCGTGCAGGACCTGCTGGATGTCTACCGCAGCCTTGCCTCGCGATGTTCATACGTTTTGCATCTGGGCTTAACCGAAGCTGGAATGGGAATGAAGGGAGTTGTTGCGAGCGCAGCAGCATTGGCTCCCCTGCTTACTCAAGGTATCGGCGATACCATTCGGGTATCGCTTACGCCAGCTCCGAACGGCGATCGCACGGAAGAGGTGCTGGTCGCACAGCAGATATTGCAGTCACTCGGAATCCGCAGCTTCACGCCGCAGGTCACGGCATGTCCTGGCTGTGGACGCACGACGTCTACCTTCTTCCAGGAACTCGCAGAGCAGATTCAGAGCTACGTACGCAGCAGCATGCCGGTATGGAAAGAGAAGTATCCGGGCGTGGAAGAGATGAAGCTCGCCGTCATGGGTTGCGTGGTCAACGGACCCGGCGAGTCGAAGCACGCCAACATAGGCATCTCACTGCCGGGAACGTTTGAAGAGCCAAAGGCTCCCGTATTTGTGGATGGAAGATTGATGACGACATTGCGCGGCGATCACATCGTCCAGGAATTCATCGGGATTCTCGATGAATATGTCGAAACCCGATACGGCGCCGCTGCCACATCCGCTGCGAACAAGGCCGAGTTCGCGACCAAGGCCTAGGTTCGCTATTACATCAGCGGAGACGCCCTGCCTTCGCCTGACTATTCGTCACCCCAAAACGGGCGGCTAAACTTGGCGGCCGGTTAGCCGCCCCAGATCCCGTCGCAAGCGATCAGGACCGGTTATGAATGCGGAGTATTTGTACTGCAGGGTCCTCACAACTAAACCCAAGAACCTCGTACAAACACTACTTGGCTGCCAGCGATCCAAAAGTTACCCCAGCCCATACCGCAAACACGGCGCAATTCACGGCGATGCGGAACCATGCGTTGTCGATCAGTGAGTTGTATTTTGCGTCAAACATTGTATTTTCTCCTCTCGCATCTATAGACGACGTTTTCGCGTTGTCGTTAGTGAGTACGCGGAAAAATGTTCTCGGGTTCCATTGCGGGATGATTATTTTTTTGTTCTCTGCCTGCTAACCGCGAACACTATTTATCGTCAGGGCTCCCTCAGGTCTTCCACTCAACTGGTAGGAGTCATCGACAGATACGAATTTTGACTAGTGCAACTGCGCGACTTTTGGATTAACATTCTGCGACTTCCCAAGAAGCTGAAACGAAGGTCCCGGTTGGCGTGTGGCCGGAAATGTGCACAGGAGTCCCGAATGATCTCCCAGAGTCGTATTCCTCTATTCGTGCTTGCCATTCTCCTGATGACAGGCGTTGCTTTCTCTCAAACCCAGATCACAACCGGCGTAATTCAAGGAACGGTGCTCGATCCCTCCGGCGCAGTCATACCCGGCGCATCTGTCGAAGCGCACAACCTCGACACGCAAATAAGACAGGCTGCCACAAGCGACGAAAACGGCAGGTTCGCTTTCCTGGCGTTGACTCCCGGCCGATACGAGGTCATTGCTAAAAAGGAAGGCTTTTCGACAATAGTCACGCAGGGGATCGACCTAACCGTCGGCCAGGCAAGAAGCCTGAGCATGACGATGAAGGTATCGACAGCCGGAGAGACGGTCACCGTCAATGCCACAACCACAATCGATACCACCGCAACCGAATCAAGCAGTACGCTGAACAACATAACCATCGATCAAACTCCCATTCTGGGAAGGAAGTTTGAAGACCTGCTGACGCTTACACCCGGGGTCAGCATCGTACAAGGTCCGGACGGGGACGAGATCAACTTCGCCGGCCAGCGCGGAATTTACAACAACATCAGCCTCGACGGCGGTGATTACAACAACGGATTCTTTGGCGAACAAGTCGGCGGACAGCGTGCGGCCATTGACATTACGCTCGATGCCGTAAAGGAATTCCAGGTGGTTGCCACCGGAGCCACAGCTGAGTTCGGACGCACTGCTGGGGGCGTTGTGAACGTGATTACAAAATCAGGTACCGACCAGCTGCACGGGAGCGCCTTTCACTTTCAGCGTCTGGAGGCACTCAGTGCCGATACCTCCGACGGTAAGCCGCTACAGGACTTTCATCGTGAGCAGTTCGGTGGAACGGTCGGTGGTCCAATCGTTAAGCAGAAGATGTTCTTCTTTGGCGCCTTCGAACAGATTCTGGAAAACCTCAATCGCCCGAATTTGAGTACTGCTCTGGGTACATGTTCAGGGACTCCAGTGGTTGGAAGTGGTGACACATTGATCGGAGGCAATGCAGAATGCCAGCGCGTGGCTCTGCTCAACTTCTTTAATAGCAGCCGTAACCAGAACGAAGGCCTACCGGTACAGCACGAGATTCACAACACAGCCCTACTCGGCAAATACGACTGGAACGTGAACCAGGCGAATAATCTGAGCGCATCTTATAACTTTGATCGGTCCAACAATCTCAATCAGACCTTCGACGTACCCACATATGGCACCTCGGCCAACGGAATTGAAGGTCCATCGAAAATCAACTCCGTCAATTTCAACCTGTTCACCACGGTCTCGGCGAAGAAGCTAAACGAAGGTCACTTCACCTTCTCGCGAGAGGATCGGCCTCGCTCGGCGGTTACATCAAACGTGCCGGCCGATACGGCGATGGGCTTCGGCGGGCCGACTTCACCAACCTTCCGTTTCGGAAATCCATTCTTTCTTGGACCTAATATTGATGAAGTATTCAAGCGTACTCAGGTGCGCGACAACTTCTCCATCGTCTCCGGAAATCACACCATTAAGTTCGGTGGAGAGTTCCTGCACAGCAACAACGCGCAGGTCTTCCGCGGATTCTTCGAGGGCCGCTACATTTTCGACTCGGTTGTCGGATTCCTGCACTACGCGACACCGGGAACGGCAACCAGCCATGGCTTTGGACCAAGCACCGCAGAATGCGCGAATGGCACATTCTTGAATCAGGGCGAAACATGCCCAGACGGTTTTAAGGCCACAGCCAGTCCATTGCTTCTCTATCTCCAGGGAGCTCCGACAGGCTTATCGAACCTCACACCCGGAGCTTCGGACATCAACAACAATAACTACGCGTTTTTCCTGCAAGACAAATGGCAGTTCCGGCCAAACATCACCTTCAATTACGGCTTACGCTGGGAGGCTCAGACTTTTCCCGATCCGGTAATCCCGCCATCGAAGGCCGCATATGGCACGAATTTGAGCGATTCTCGATTCCCATCCGACGGCAAGATACCGAACGCAACCAAGATGTTTCAGCCGAGGATCGGCGTGTCGTGGGACATCAGGAACAACCAGAAGTCCGTTGTGCGCGCCAGCTGGGGCATCTACAACGCGGAGTTGAACATGCTTACTCAGGTAGGAGCGATCACCACGAACGGCGTGCAGCAACAAACGCTGTTTGCGGGAAATGTGGCAACTTGTCCTTTGGCGTCGCCTCCCGCAGACGGCTCTTGCCCCGGAGTTCCGCCAGCCTACACTCAAGTCTTCATTAGCCCGAACGGTCCAAAGCCACAGTGGCCGGATTTCATCCACTTCACTCCGCCAGCTGGCGGAGCAT
Source organism: Acidobacteriota bacterium (assembly GCA_003225175.1). Lineage (NCBI taxonomy): Bacteria > Pseudomonadati > Acidobacteriota > Acidobacteriota bacterium. The sequence continues at coordinate 172,252 of QIBA01000032.1, read as the reverse complement.
TCCCGTTCCAGCCCGGCGTCACGGTCTTCAATCGCAACTACAACAATCCTCGCACTTACACCGGGAACTTTGCCTTCCAGCAGGAGCTGGCCACGAATTGGACAGGCTATCTTGATCTCACGATTTCGAAAGGCGTTTACCTGACGCGATTCGTAAATCCGAATACTGGAGCTGCACTGCCAATTAAACCAACCGACAATGTCGATACGGTCAGCTACGCTGCCGGACCATTCACGAATCTCGGAGCGGTTACCGATACTCAGAGCACTGCCCACTCGCTCTACCGCGGCATGACCGTCGGAGGCAGAAAGAGCTTCAGCCAGAACTATCAGCTGGAGTTCAACTACACGCTTTCGGAAGATCTTGACGATGACTCCAACGAGCGCGATCCCTTCACCTTCCGCTACTTCAATCGTTTTGACTTCCGTAAAGACTATGCATTCTCAGACCGCGATGAGCGGCACAGATTCAATATGTTCGCCTACATGAAGCTGCCATACGGAATCGAATTCAGTCCGCGCATCCAGGCGCATACGGCCCAGCCGATTACTGACAACCCTCTCGGCACAGGCACTGGCGCACCGTGCAGCTCGAATAATTCAAGGACCCGCGTCGTGAACGGAATTGACTGCGGACGCAATCACCTGCGCAAAGACAACGGCTACTTCAGCTTTGACTGGCGCGGAACCCGTCCGTTCCATTTTGGCGACCGTTATGCATTAATCCCGCAAGTGGAGATGTTCAACAGCTTCAACAATAAGAACAACGTCAATCCGCTGGTTAGTCCGGCACTGTTCAACTTCGACGGGTTCCTGCGCGAAGGCGTTGGGGATCCGCTGCAAGTTCAATTGTCGGTGAAGTTCCTTTTCTGATCGCGAGAGAATCGCAAGGGGCTGCTGCGGCAGCCCTTTTTATTTTTTGGCTTCGTAAAGCAGGTTTGCGATACTCATTCGCAAATGTCTCTCAAGCCGATCCTCACACTCGACCTGTTCCCGATCCTTGAAGGCAAACTGATCGAACTGCTCAGGTGCCTGCGCCATGACGAGTGGTCGCATCCCACTTTGGCAAAGCAATGGACGGTTAAGGATGTGACGGCGCACCTGCTCGATGGCAATTTCAAACGGCTCTCTATTCAGCGTGACGGATTCTTAGGCCTGACGGCTCCGCCGCGAGACGGTTACGAAGCCTTTATAGGTTTCATCAATCGCAACAACGCCGAGTGGGTGCAGGCCGCGCGTCGCCTCAGCCCGCGAGTTTTGATCGATCTCATGGAGATCACGTCGAACGAAGTGCACGCTTTCTTCCGCGGACTTGATCCCAATGCTCCTGCTCTCTGGGGAGTTACTTGGGCTGGCGAGGAGAGTTCCGCGAACTGGTTCGACGTCGCTCGCGAGTACACGGAGCGTTGGCATCATCAGCAACAGATTCGCGTGGCCGTCGGGCGCCCAGGAATCAGCAATCGCGAACTCTACTTCCCGGTGCTCGATACTTTCATGCGGGGCATGCCGCATGCCTTTCGGTCCGTGCGGGCGCGGGAACGAACGATCGTTGAGATTGAAATCAGCGGCGAGGCTGGAGGTTCCTGGTTCGTGGAGAGGGCCAACGCTGGATGGCATCTTACAGAAAACGCGCCATCTGCGGACGCAACGTTAAAGATGGATCAAGAGCTCGCTTGGCGCGTTTTCACCAAGGCTGTTGATGCACAGGCCGCGGCGCTCGAGGTCGAGATAAGGGGAGACCGAGCATTGGCTATACAAGCGTTGTCCCTGGTCGCAGTGCTTGCGTGAATCTCAGCGATACAAGACTAAGAGTACGCGGTAGGTACTCATCCCATTATTATCGGCCTTGGTTGGGCAAGCTCCGATGGAGTAACCACCGGAGGGGAGCTCGAGCACTTTGCTCATGGCATTGGCGGGAAGATCGTTCGGAGTTGCCGTGGTGAAATTGAATGCGGACGCCTGCATGTCACGATGCGGCAACGCGGCAAAGGCCGCGCTCGCGGAGCTTTCACCGGAGCAGGCGACGCGACGCAGCTGTGGAGCATGAGTCGCTTTCAGTGCTCCGAGGCGGCGACGACTGCGACGGGATGCAATCTGCTGGTCAACGGCTTGTTCGAAATCGTCCGATGAGAGATTCTGCAGCCCGGTTGCAAAATCTTCGGTAGCCCAGAGACGGTTACCGGCACGCACGATTCCGACTCCCAATTCGGTATACACAGGATTAAGCACGTTAGAGCGATGGCCCGGCGAGTGCATCCACCCGCTCTGCAGCTCCTCGGGGCTGTCAGCGTAACCCACATTCTCGGCGGCGCCGCTGAACTTTGCGCCATGCTCCGATAGCCGCTGAGTAAAAGGCGGCTCCCCCTTGAGCTGATGGGTCAGCTCTTTGTGGTTGGCCATCTCGTCAGAATGTAAGCGTGCGGCGATCGCCAGCCGGTTATTCCACTTGAGGGGCGGAGCGTTGACCTTCGCGCGCTCCTCGTTGGTCCACTCGAGTATCTGCTGCTCCATTTGCGTTGTGCTGGTGATCTCCTGACTGAGCAGCCGCAACGAAACAAGACAAGAGAGCAGCATTACAAGGCGCGATACTCGCATCATTTCGTGAGTTTGCGCCGCGCTGATCCACCCGATTGGGAATTACTGGACTTGCGTTCATTCTGCGAAGGAGCTGCAGATGCGGCCTGTCCCGCAGGTTGCAGTGCGGATCCTTCACCCGGCTTCCGGCGTCGCTCGAGCAAGGCTTGGTCGCGCTCGATTCGTTTGCGCAACTTCTCTGCCTTCATGCGGAGGCGTTCTGCGGGCGTTTGTTTCTTTGATTGCTCGGCCCAGTGTTTTTCAAGGTCGCGTTGGCTTTGGCTCTTCACGTAATCAGGATGGCACAAATGAGTTGCTAACGCGAGCGCTGCTGCGACGTAGGCTGTCGGCGGTCGGCCACTGAACATCAAGGAGCCATCCAACTCACGATCGCGAAGCGCCAAAGGAAATCCAGGTATCGAATTCCCAGCTGGCAGTCGGCCGAACGCCGACACCCGAGAGCCGACAGCCGTGTCTACGCTGACGCGCTCTTATTCTTGATCTCGGCCAATAGGCGCTCGATTTCGTCCTCGCGTTCCAAGGTCGCGAAACGATCCTCGATGGAATCGCCGCTTAGCTCCTGATGCGCGTGGTTGATAGCTTCGCCGCGCCGAACCTTTTGTTTCATGCGGTCGAAAGTCTCAACATGCTTGCCATCGCCAGCAGCGGACTGCGCGGTGCGAGCCTTCCCGACCACACGAGACCGGCGAGCCTGGGCAACCAGCACATCGCATTTCGACTGCGCCTCTTCGAGCTTTTGCTCGAGCTTGCGGAGAGCGGTCTTCAAGTTCTCAACTTCGATCTTTTGATCGGCAACCTGCTGCTCGAAGTTCTGCGCAGTCTGTTTCGTGCTTAGCGAGCGCTCGATAGCGGCCCGTGCGAGATCGTCCTGCTTCTTCGAAACAGCAAGCTCCGCCTTGCGTGTCCACTCGGCTGCTTTCTCGAGGTTCTCTTTCTGTTTCTTCTCCAGGAGGTGCTGGTCGGCGATCGCAATCGCTACCTGTGTTTTCACCTGAAGAAGCTGGTTCTGCATGTCGAGGATGACCTGCTTGATCATCTTCTCGGGATCTTCTGCCTTATCGACCAGGTCATTGATGTTGGCCCGGATTAATGTCGAAACTCTTTCCAGTAATGCCATGACTCAACTCCTTTCCGTAGATCAGCTATTTCCTTGCATCTGAGTGCTCGGGGCCTTTGACGATTTGTCGTGAGCCATCTGATCGCTCAATCAAGTCATAACCCGATTTCTTTCCCGACCTGCGAGCACAGCGCCCAGTGCCGCTCCGACGGCGGTCCACACGGCGAGGTGTCCGTTAAGAATGCCGAAGACCACCCCGCTCAGCAGCACCGCCACGAATGCACCTTTCCATGGATTCATAACTACTCCTGCAAATCATTCTTCCAGGAGAAACGCTCGCTTTGGCGGGCGTCTCCCTTGTGAACTTATTACTGTGTCTGCGAACCGGCACCCGCCGACTTCTTCTTCGAAGCGTCGCCGTCTGTCTTGTCGGACTTCAACTGCTTCACCCGGCCAAGCAGCTCGTTCATGTTCATGCCGGAGAAGGCTTCGAACAGTGCTGGAACTTGTGCCGCGATCTTCGCCATGTCGCCGGTGATTTTGCTGGCGCCTGCCGCTCCATCGTTGCCGGTGGAGACGATCGTGATCTTATCGACGTTCGCGAGTGGCGCCGCCATCGCACGGACCACTTCGGGAAGACTGGTGATCAGCCTGTCGACAACGGCCGCCTGGTTCCACTCCTGATAAGCTTCGGCCTTCACGTTCATCGCCTTGGCTTCGGCCTCGCCTTTCTTGAAGATGATCTCGGCTTCTGCCTCCCCTTGCGCGCGCGTCGCAGAGGCACGGCCTTCCGCTTCGAGCGTCTGGCGTTGACGCTCGGCTTCGGCCAGCGTCTGAATGCGCTGACGCTCGATCTCAGCCTCTTTGAGCACGGTCGCGATCAGCTCCTTCTCATGACGCAGGATTTCGGCTTCCTGCACCTTGATCTGCTGTTCTTTCTCAATCTGCTGAACCTTCACAGCCTCGGCGATCACCGACTGCTGTTGAATGTTGGCCTGGATCTCATAAGCCTTATCGGCCTGCGCCTGCTGCTTCTTAATCAGCTCCGAGTAGGCAGCTTTTTTGACCTCAAGATCGCGCTGTGCTTCGGCCTGCTTGGCCTGCGAGAGCGTCTCGGCGAGCACGCGCTCCTGATCGGCCTTGGCCTTTGCGATCGCGGACTCGCGTAGCGCTTCTGCGCGCTTGATCGCCGTATCCCGCTCCGCTTCGGCGGCGGCAACGTCGGCATCGCGCTTGATGCGAGCAACATCCGGACGTCCCATATTGGCGATGTATTCGTTCTTGTCCTTCACTTCCTTGATCGTGAACGAGACCACTTCGAGGCCCATTTTGTTCAGATCGTCAGAACAAGTCGATCGCATGCGATCGGCAACCATCTCCGGCTCCTTAACGATCTGTTCCACCGTGAGTTGACCGATAATGCCGCGCAGATGACCCTCCATCACCAGACGAATCAGGCCTTCGCGCTGCCCTGGCGTCTTGGTCAGGAATTGCTCGGCTGCCGTGAAGATCGAAACTTCGTCCGACTTCACCTTGATCTGTGCCACGGCTTCTACCGATACGGCGACTCCCTGATTCGTGTACAGATCCTGTTGCGGAGCTACATCGAACGACATCAGCTCCAGCGACAACATTCTTGAACTCTCAACCAGTGGAAATATGAGAGTCCCGCGTCCCGTTCGTACTCGTCTTCCTCGAAATCCATAAACAATCAATGCTTCATTTGGTCCAGCTTTTACGAACAGCTTGGCGATTCCTGTCAAAAGGAGGAAAAGTCCAAGGAGCCCCAAACCCACCCAAATCTGTAAGTCATGTGACATAACGTTTCTCCCTGCATCCCAATAAGGGATCCAACTACTGTTTGCTCAACTCTCCGGCTTTGGCATCGGCCTCTCCGGAAATCTCGTCCCAGGTACGCACGTACGCGATACCGCACTCATAACGCGTAACGACCACTTCTGTTCCTTTCGCGATCGGCGTTCCGTCTTCACTCCGTGCGCCGCAACTACGCCGCGTGCCTACTTGTTCAAAGACCATTTCTCCCGTACCGCCACTGCGGATCGAACTAGTCACGCGGCCAAGCACCCCCGTCATCTCGTATTCCGCAGCGTCAACCCCGACGTCGTACTTCATCAGGAACTTTGCAAGGAAGAGGAAAATGATCGAGCCCCCGACGCTGCCGCCAAGCGTTGCCGCGGCAAGAATAAATCCGAACCAGAAGCTCGAATGCCGGGTCATCAGATATCCCATGGCGCCAAACCAGGTCAGGAACGCCATGAGTGAGAACGAATTAAAAATGGAGAGACCGCCGCTCGAACCCAAACCCTTGCCCAGATGTAAATGCCATTTCACAGGCAGATGAAGATGCAGAGTTCCCGTCAAGAACGAGAGCGCGCTGAACCCGAATCCCACAATGAAACAGATCAGATAGAAGAGTTCCCAATTCATAAGATCTCCTCTCCGCGCGTGCTGCCATCCAGTTTGCGCTTCCCGTTTTCGCGGCTGTGCCCATTCGGTTTCAGGACCTGAAGCAAGCGTTCCGCCAGTCCCGGCGTGTCCAAAATGGCGCCGAGCAACACGAGGCAACCGCGCGAGTCGTCGTGCTTGGCCGCCTCCAGCAGCGCGTGGCTTACCTGCGCATCGCGGCGGAAGCGCTCGGCCCCGGCGATCAGCCAAAGATCAAGACGTTCCTCAAGCGTGCGCACCTCCGAAATCAATTCAGTGTGATAGCCCTCGGGGTCATCCACCAGGTATCCCGGATGAACCTTGAAGAAGCGTGCGAGCAACAAGCGCGTGGTGTTGGTGAGGTGCGGACGCGCGCCCTTCTCGATCTGCGACAGATATGACTGACTGATGCTCGCGCCCGACTCTTTCTTTAGTGCACGAACGATCTCCTGCTGCGTCATCTCGCGACCAAGCCCGCGAATGCTGCCTTCCACCTCACGCAGGTACCGAATTTTCTCGCCTAGCTTCACGGTTTTTCTCTCTATCACAAATCGCAATAACAATATTACTTATTGCAATAGATGTCAAGCGGGTTGCTTGTGAATTTCTGATCAGAGCGTAAGTAATTGATTCTTGAGACTTACGTCTCATGGCAACTACGCTAGCCTGACCCGAGTAAAACCATGAAGCGCAGAAAGGAGCACAAAGGAAGGAATCCCGGAGCACAGAGCTCACTGGTTTTATTCTTCGTGATCCTTCGTGTACTTCACTGTTTAGTTTTTTTTTTGCTTTCTCCCGGCTCCCTCGCGTCCGTGGTTAAATGAGTTCGTCTCATGCGCTCAGTCCTCCGCAATCGCCTCGCTGCCTTTGGCGTCGTGCTTGTTTGTCTGTTCGTGATCTTTGCGCTATTTGCGCCGTTGATTGCGCCGCGTGATCCGGCGCAGCTTGATCTGTCGACTCGCCTTGAAAGGCCGAGCCATGGGCATTGGTTTGGCACGGATGAGCTTGGACGCGACATCCTTTCGCGCGTGATTTATGGCGCGCGTATCTCAATGCTCGTAGGAGTCAGCGTAGTCGCCGGCTCATTGCTGCTCGGATTATTTTTCGGATGCATCGCCGGATACTACGGCGGCGGCATTGACCGCTTTTTCAATATTGTGGTGATGAACGCGTTTTTGTCGTTCCCTGGAATTCTGCTGGCCATCGCCTTCGTGGCCTTCCTCGGACCGGGAATCTTCAACCTGATTCTTGCGCTCTGGATTGGCGGATGGGTTGGCTATGCGCGACTCGTGCGAGCACAGGTGCTGTCGGTTCGGGAACGGGAATTTGTGGAAGCTGCTCGGGCCTTGGGAGCCAGTGACTGGCGGGTAATTACACGTCATATTCTGCCGAACATTATCCAGCCGGTCATTGTGCAGGCGGCAATTGGCATGGCGGGAGCTGTGCTTGCCGAGGCAACAATGAGCTTTCTCGGGTTAGGAATACCGCCACCGACAGCAAGTTGGGGCTCCATGTTGAACGACGGCCGCTCGCATCTTTTCGATGCGCCCCACCTGGTCCTGTTCCCTGCCGCGGCTGTGATGCTCGCCGTGCTGTCGTTCAATTTTATTGGTGATGCACTGCGCGATTATCTCGATCCACGCTCGCGGATTGAAGCTGGGCTGTGAGCGCTCACAGGACTGGCACGAACATGCTGCAGAGTAGAGACGCAGCATGCTGGGGGCTTGGCCAAATTAGCTTTGCGGAAATGGTTTTGAAGGGGCATGGCTTCAGCGAAGCGGAGCCGTGCCATCAGTCCAGACTTAAAATCGGGCTTCAGCCTCGGCGTCTTTATTGCAATTTAGAAAGAGCACGTCAGCGGCTTAAAGCCGGATTTCAGGCCGGTTTTAACGGCACGACTGCGCTTCGTTGAAACCGTACCCCTTCAAAGCCTCACACGCTGAGCAGTCCATTGTGTCTGTGCCACTTTTTAATCACCGCAACTCTTGGGCCGAGTCGTGTTTCTACTGGTAGGCCTGCCGGCGGGCCGTGACGAGGAGAAAAAGATTATGAAACGCACTCTGATTGGCATAGTTCTCATGGGAATCCTAGGCGCCGGCTCGTTGATGGCGGAAGATCGCGACTGGAGAGCCGACCGCGATCTTCGACGCGACTACGCAGACCGCCGCGCTGATTATCGAGACATGAGTCATGATCGAGCCAGGATTGCTCAGGATCGCCGCGAACTTCGTGAGGAGCTTCGTGAAGGCGACTGGCGCGGAGCACAGCGAGAGCGCGGAATTGCGGAATGAATACCGCGACATCAAGCGCGACCGCTGGGATGCTCGCCGCGATACCCGTGACGTCCGCCATGACCGGTACTGGGGTTGGCGTTAAATTTTAACTGCGGAAGCCGGCACTTCCTGCTGAAGAAGCTTCCGCCAAGTAGAAGGGGCAGTCTAGCGTGAAGACTGCCTTTTCTCTTTTCCCTGACATCTTCACATGTTTTGGCCCGGCTCCCTCCATCCCAAGCTCTGGCGCAAACAGGCATACAAAAACCGCAACTCTCTCGTGAATTGGTGTTGCTAGCGATAACGGCTAACCCCTGAAGCCGAATTCTGATCAAGCGAGAAACTCAAATGAAAGGAATAGCAGTGGGGATTTTGCTGTTAGCACTGGCCGGTACTGGCACCGTGATGGCACAAAACCGTAACTGGCGATCGCATGGCAGCAGCGACTGGCGACGCGCCGATTATGGTCGCCATAACAATGACCGGAACTGGCAGCGCGGTGACTACGTCCGCCACGATCAGTATCGTGGCTGTCGTGAGCGTCGCGACATCCACAGTGACATCCGGCGCGACGAACGCGAACTGGAACACGATCGTTGGGAACTTCGCCAGTTTGAACGCGAAGGCAACTATCGTGCGGCAGAGCGTGAGCGCGAGGAGATGCGCGAACGATACCGCGACATCCAACGCGATCGGCAAGTGGCCCGCAGAGACCGCTACAATCGCGTTTGGGACTGGACGCGCTACACCGGTTTCGGTTGGCGCTAGAAACTCAGTGCGAATTAAAGAGGGCAGCCAGAAGCGGCTGCCCTTTTTTCATCCTTGGAGGTTCTCTTCTAGCTTCCCTGCTTCTGCGCTCCCGCTTTGCTGGTAGCCACCTTAACTTGCTGTTCCTCTTCCAAAGAATCCGCCGGATTCACGATCACCTGATCGTCAGCCTGAAGTCCAGCAACCACTTCGACTGAACTGCCGTAATCGCGGCCGATGGTTACCGCGCGGAGATGAACTCTATTATCGGTATCGACAACCGCCGCGCGCGGACCTTCAGGTCGGAAAAGCAAGGTGTTGATCGGAATCGTCAACCGTGGAGCATCGATCTTTGCCGCGAAGTGCACCTGAGCGTAGGCTCCGGGCAGAATTTTTCCTCCCGGATTGGGAACATCGATCTCAGAGAGCAAAGTCCGCGTCGAGGGATCAATGACTTCGGAGGTTCGCACGACCTTTCCTTCGAACTGCTGACCCGCATATTCGCGCTGCTCGAGAAATGCCTTCATGCCGATGTGAATGGCAGGGCTATAAGTCTGCGGCACGTTGACATACACCCGGAGCGGATCGACCTGCGCCACATCGAACAGCTCCTTGTCAGATCCCGTGTTCCCGGCGTTGATTAAAGCGCCAACATCGATATTGCGCTTCGTAAGCACCCCGCCGAACGGCGCGTACACGTGCTTGAACGACTCCATCTGCTTGAGCCGGCGCACGTTCGCGTCTGCGGCCGCAAGATTTGCCTGCGCTTGCTGATATCCGCTGACCTGCTGATCAACTTCCTGTTGCGAGACGGAGTCGCTCTTGCGCAGATTCTGCCAGCGTTCTGCCGAACTCTTCGCCAAGCCCAGTTGGGCTTGGATCTGCTGGCGAGTCGCGCGTGCCTGCAGCAATTCCTGGTCGACTTCCGGAGTGTCGATGTCGGCGAGCAAGTCACCTTTATTCAAGTGTGAGCCGATGTCTTTGTACCAGTGCAGGACATATCCGTTGGTGCGCGCGTAGATTGGAGATTCCTTGTATGCCTGCACAGTGGCGGGAAGGACCAGTTCCTCGTGCGATTGTTCCTGCGTAGGATGAGTGACCGTGACATTTGGAATCGCGAGGCGCTCTGTCTCCGCTGCGAGAGCTTTCTTTTCGCCCAGCTTGCTCGCGATCGTTATAGCGCCGGCGATGACCAAGACGAGGATGACTGCGCCTGCGATCCATCCCGCCTTCCGTGCCGACTTGTTCTGCGGCGGACGGCTGGCGGACGGGTGTTCCGTTTCCGACGGAAAGTTAATGACTTCGGGATAACTCACGTCTTCCTGTAATTCCTTTCCCAATCTTGTCTCTACTCCTCGTGAACCCATTCTGGTGCTGCCCGTTCTATCACGTGCCCAGACTTGCGTCCGTGAATCATTGTAAAGACCGCTGGCACAAAAAACAGAGTCGCCACGGTGGCAAAGAGCAGGCCGCCGATGACGGCGCGGCCCAAGGGCGCGTTCTGCTCGCCGCCTTCGCCCATCCCCAGCGCCATGGGCACCATGCCGATGATCATTGCCAGAGCGGTCATGATCACGGGACGGATGCGAGTGAACCCAGCTTCCATGGCCGCCTGAAACGCCGGAAGTCCGGCATCCATGCGCTCGCGCGCGAACGAAACCAGAAGAATGCTGTTTGCCGTGGCAACTCCCACGCACATGATCGCGCCCGTAAGCGAGGGCACACTCATGCGCGTGTGCGTCAGCAACAACATCCACATGATGCCGGCCAGCGCGCCCGGCAGTGCAGTAATAATGATGAATGGGTCGAGCCAGGACTGGAAATTCACCACAATTAGCAGGTAAACCAGAACGATTGCCATGATCAGTCCGAAGGCCAGTCCTACGAAGGATGAGGTCATGGTTTCAACCTGTCCTCGAAGCGTGATGTGCGTTCCTCGCGGCAGTTTGCCATTGAATTCCTTCAGTACTGCGCGAACGTCGCTAGCCAATCCACCCAAATCACGTCCTTGAACCGAGGCGTAGACGTCCACTACGGGCGTGATGTCGTAGTGATAGATCGCTGCGGGAGTCGTATTCGGCTTGATCGTCGCAAGATTCGCCAACACTTGTGGTGAGGGCGCCGACGACGAACTAACCGGCGTGTTCATGAGGGCCTGCATGGAGTCGAGGCGATAGTCGGGAGTCTGAACGGCAACGTTGTACGTGACTCCATTTTCCGGATTCAGCCAGTAACTTGGCGCGGTCTGGAAGCTGCCACTCAACGAGACCAGCAGGTTGCGCGCAACGTCCTGTTGGTCGAGTCCAACTTCCTTGGCCCGCGAGCGGTCGATGTTCAGGTCGATTGCAGGGCCGTTCATCAACTGCTGCACATGCACGTCGGCGGCGCCTGGCACGTGGCGCATCCGGTTCGCGATTTGCTCGGCAATCGCGTAATTCCCGTTGAGATTGCGGCCAATCACCTGAACGTCAATGGGTGAAGGCAGGCCAAAGTTCAGAATCTGACTCACTATATCGGCGGGCTGGAAAAAGAACTCCGTGCCGGGAAAATAGAGCGGCAGATCCTCGCGAAGCTTCTTTACGTAATCTGCAGTGGGGTGATGATGCTCCTGATTTAGAGAGACCAGTATCTCGGCATCGGAGGTGCCTATTGTTCCGCTGGTGCTGTAGGTGGTGTTAATTGAGCTGAATGGCAAACCAATATTGTCGAGGATGGTTACCAGTTCGTTTCTGGGAATTTCCTGCCGCAGTACCTTCTCGACTTCATCACAGAGGCGCGCTGTTTCTTCGATCCGAGTACCGGCACGCGCACGCACGTGTAAACGGAAAACTCCGGCGTCGACCGCAGGAAAGAAATCCTGGCCTAGAAAGAAGATCAGTCCAGAAGATAAAACGCAAAAGCTGAGAAAGGCCGCCGCGAATATCTTGCGGTGCTCCAGCGCGTTACCCAGCAGATCCCGGTAAGCCTCACGAAACTTTTCGAAGGCGCTTTCAAAACCACGCTGGAGCCTTCCGAGGATCGTCTTCGGCGTGGCCGCTTTGTGCTCGTGTCCTCGCATGATGTACAGCACCATGGTTGGGACGAGAGTTCGCGAAAGGAAATACGACGCCAGCATGGCGAATACAACCGCCTCAGCCAGAGGAACAAACAGATACTTGGCCACCCCCGTCAGGAAAAACATAGGCACGAACACGATGCAGATGCAGATCGTTGAGACAAAGGCCGGAAGCGCGATCTGCTGTGAGCCATCGAGGATGGCCTGCTTCATGTCTTTGCCCATGGCGAGGTTGCGCTCGATATTCTCGATCGCGACGGTCGCATCATCGACCAGGATTCCGACGGCTAGAGCGAGCCCTCCGAGCGTCATGATGTTGATCGTTTCGCCGAGGGCACTCAGCAGGATGATGGAGACGCAGATCGAGAGAGGAATGGAAACAGTAATGACTACAGTTGGCCGCCAATCGCCCAGAAACAGCAATATCATCAGCGCCGTAAGCACGGCAGCGATGGCGCCCTCGCGCAACACTCCCTGAATCGAACCTCTGACGAATAGCGATTGATCGAAGAGTGTTTTGATCTGGAGGTCCTGAGGCAGGCTTTCGGCGATAGTAGGCAAGCGCGCTTTGATCTGAGCGACAATGTCCAGGGTCGAGGCGCCACTATTCTTCATTATGCTCAGCAGCGTGCCGCGTACTCCGTCCTGGCGAACGATGTTGGTCTGTGGGGTGAAGCCGTCGCGTACATGTCCGATGTCACGCACATAGATCGTCGCGCCGTTCTTGGTTTTGATAGGGAGATCGTTCAGCTCGGCAACTGTCTGCGTGCTGCCATTCATGCGCACATTCATTTCCAGGCCGCCGATCTTTGCGGTGCCGGAGGGAAGAATCAGGTTCTGCGCGTCGACCGCATTCACTACGTCTACCGGAGTCAGCCCGTGCGCCTGAAGAGCCTGCGTGTCCAGGTCGACGGCGATCACTCTCGCTTTTCCACCGTAGGGGTACGGAATTGCGGCGCCTTTGACCGTTGTTAAAGGAGAGCGAACAAAGTTCAGCGTGAGATCGTTGAGTTCCTGCTCGGGAATGCTTTTGCTGCTGATGCCGACCTGCACGATGGGAACGCTTGATGCCGAATAAACAATTATTAAGGGCGGCTGCGTTCCCGGGGGTAATTGGCGCACCATCTGCTGCGAGACAGCGGTTACCTGAGCGATGGCCATCTGCAGGTTCGCCGTGGGCTGAAAATAAATCTTCTCGATGGCCCGTCCCTGCAAGGCAACGGACTCGATGTGCTGAATGTCGTTTACCAGTGTCGTCAGGCCACGCTCGGTGTTGCTGAGAAAACGGTCGGCCATCTCCTGCGGCTGCATGCCGGAGTACTGCCAGACGATGCTGATGACTGGAATATTGATTTCGGGAAAGATGTCGATCGAAGTGCGCAGAAGCACGATGGGAGTAAGGATCAGAATCAACAGCGCCATCACCACGAAGGTATAAGGCCGCCGTAAGGCTAACGACACTATCCACATCGAACGAGAGACCCCCGGTCAATTCTGCAACTAAAGTGGTAAGTTCTTATTTTAATTCCGAAACAGAACGTATCGGATTTATTTTATGTTAACGTGATCTTATGCCGCAAACCTACGCTCCCGTGGAGAGCGCAGAAGCAAGGGCCAGTAGTGGGAAGCGAGCTCCGGGAAGGCCGCGCAGCGAGGACGCCCGCAAGGCCATCTTGCGCAGCACGCTGAAGCTTTTGCAGGAGATGGGATTCCCGGACCTGTCGATCGAAGCGATCGCTGCCGACGCCGATGTGGGCAAAGCTACCGTCTACCGCTGGTGGCCCAACAAGGCATCGCTTGTGGCCGAGGCGTTCTCACGCAGTGCGGACGAGGAATTGCGCTTTCCCAATACAGGATCTGTGCGCAACGACGTCAGCATCCAAATGAAACATCTGGTGCGCATCCTGCGCGGACGTCGTGGACGAATCGTGGCGGCACTCATCGGCGGAGGCCAGTCGGATCCTGAGCTTATCCAGGCATTCCGCGACCGCTTCATGATGCCTCGCCGGCAAGAGGCCTACCAGACACTCCGCCGCGGCATGGCGCGTCGTGAGTTGCCGGAACATGTCGACCTCGATCTGGCACTCGACATCCTTTACGGCTCGCTGTATATGCGCTTTCTGATTCGGCAGACGGGGCTCACTGAAGACTACGTGGAACAGGTTGTCGCTCTCGTCTTCGACGGCGCTGCGAAACGCGAGTAGTCTATGGTTCCGTGGTTCCGGCCGCCTGGGCCCGTAAGTCGTTCGCAAAACCAAGGCGGCCTAAAAAAACCAATAACTAAACCAACTTGACGTCGTCGAAATAGAGTCCGCTGCACTTGTATGCCGCAGACCGGCCGAGGGCGGCCGGAACACGTAGGCAGATTTAGGATTGAGACAAATAAAAAGGGGCCATTCCGATTTCATTCGGAACGGCCCTTCCGGGGCTTCCTCGGGGTGTCGAGGAAGACTTACCGGCTGTTGGGGGCAGCCGGAGTAACGTTTTGCGCAGCAGTGTTTTCCTGCACGTTGGTCATGAGCTGCACGTCGACCCGCCGATTCTGGGCACGGCCGTTGGCGGTGCGGTTAGACGCAGCTTCCTTATCCTTGCCCAATCCCGCCACGTAGACTTTGTACGCGGGCACGTTGTACTGGCTGGCAAGGTATTGAACAACCGCCGCCGCACGCATCTCACTGAGCTTGTAGTTGTACTGAGAGCCACCCACCGAGTCGGTCCCACCAATCAACTGGATTACATATCCCTTTGTGTTCGGAATGTCGTTGGCGAGCTGATCGAGAGCTTGTTTGGCTTTCTTGCTGAGTACGGCACTGTTGAAAGCAAAGTGCACCGAGGTCTCCGCCACTGGCCGATAGTTATCGAGATTGGCTACGGTGTTGGTTAGTGCATCGACTTTGCCTGAAGTCTGAGTGGCGGCCTGGTTCGCCTGATCGGCTGCCTGACCAGCAGCGAGCGCCTTCTGATCGACGGAAGCGATCCGGTCATTTACACCTTGAATTCCCTGCTGAGAGCGAGTATCGACGTCCCGGATGTCGCGCGTGTTCTTCGCAGTCAGGTCGTCGAGTTCGTTGGTCTTGTTGATTACTGGCGCAGCTTCGTTGCGCACATACTTCTTGGTGGCGCATCCGGCGTTGAAGACCATCGCCGCGCCCGCCACGACAATTAACAATGAGCGATTGACAATCATTTCTTGGCTCCTTAACCCCTAACCCCTACACCCCGGAACTTCCAAGCGTGGGACAAGACGGTGGCCAGCAGCCCGCTGGCAAACTTCTTATCTTCACCACTAGCAATGCCGCTGCCAAGTTGAACAAGGGAATCGGATTGGTGGACAGTCGTATTTTCATGGGCTTACAGCCCATGAAGTTGGATGCGTCCTTGCGCACCTCTGGCCGGAGATGCGCGGAAATGCCTCCGCCATAAAATTTTTACAGAGCTCTGCTTTGCTCACGTTGACGTGGAGGAGCCGATGACAATTGCAAAAGTTGGGCAATTCATGAAGAAAAAACAAGAGCATTCGAGACCTAGCCGTCAGAACAGAGTTCTTGAATCCCGCATATCAAGAAGGCTTTCCTCCGGGCCTTAGCCCTCCCCCCGACTAGAGACGGCATCTTTGAGAAAGCACCGCCGGGAGACTCTCCCGTGGGTGACGCAGCTCTGGAATCGGTTTATCGCTTCCATGGGTGCGCAACTCAAAACACAACTAAGTTTCGGGAGGAGACACTCCATGCGAATTGCCCGCGTTTTAGCTTTACTCACTCTATTGGCAGCGGTGTTTACCATCGCCTGCTCGCAACAAAAGGCGAACACCCCGGACGTCACCGATCAGATCAAGGATTCCCTCAAGGCCAACAATCTGGGCGACGTAAAAGTCACCGAAGACAAGGACAAAGGGGTTATAACCCTCTCCGGCGATGTGAAGTCGGACGAAGAGAAGACTCAAGCCGAGGACATCGCCCGCAAGAGCGCCGGTGGGCTGATCGTCGCGAATGAAATTGGTGTTCGGCCGGAAGGCAGCGCAGGCGAGGCCAAGAAAGTCGACAAGAACCTTGATAAGGGCATCGAAGACAACTTCAAGGCAGCCCTGACCGAGAACGGAATGGACAACCAGCACATCCGCTTTGATTCCAACAATGGCGTTATTACCCTCACAGGCGATGTAGATACACCAGCCCAGAGGGCGTCAGCCGAAAAGATGGCGGCGAAGATTCCTAACGTGACCCAGGTTGTGAATGAACTGCAAGTCAAAGGCGCGAAGAAGGCACGTCGCGCAGCTGGCAAGTAGCTGTCAGACTCTTACAGGAAGAATGCCGTCCCAACTCGGGACGGCATCTCTTTCTGATTTGACTTAAGAGTGCGATTTCGCTAGACGGCCGGTGCCGGCCAGCCAAAGAACATCTGGAGCGCCCGCGCCAGACATGTTTTCCGGTGCATTGGGAGCCGCCATCACCTCCGCCGCGACTAGTCCGGCAAGCAGAGAACAAAAAATCAACATACCCTTGACCGTAATCCTCACGAAACCATTCCTGCCATTGAAGTTGCAATCAAATGCCCACGTGCACCGTACTGGTAGGCCGGGCAAAAACACCCAGAAATTACATGAAAATCGTGCAGTAGCCGAAGACGTATTGTGTCTGAACCGCTGCAAAACATTGCAGCCATAGAGACACAATCCTTCCACTGCCAGAAATGTCAGTCGGGAGCGGATTGCCCCAAGTGGCGGCCCTCCTTCCGTAATTTGCTCCGGCTTGCAAAGCGGGCTCATTATCCGCACAAAGCTCCGCGTAGATGAGATGCGCTCATTCAGCAGAAGAAGGCAAGTCTGAGCTCAATTCTTCGAATTCGCCTGTTCGAGGAACGAAAACTATGAAGATCTTGCAGCGTTTTGCTCTTGGGCTCTTTGCAGCATCGCTCTTCTTTAACGGTGCGGCCCGGATGTTCGCCGCTGGCCCGCAGAACGAACGTGCCGGATATCAAGGAATTCCGGTGCGCAATGGCCTGAATCGTGGGCTGATCCAATACGACGACAATTCCCTTTTGCAACGGTATCCGCGTCTACCGCGCCGAACGACTGAAGCCGATCTCAGCCCCGCCTTTGTAGATGGTCTCCAGAGCCCTAGTCAAGGCAATCAGGATCGTGGCGGTTACGGAGGGATTCCTCACCACAGCTCAAGTGCTGGGCAATCGCACCACGACGAGAATCTCGGCGCAGAAGTAGTTCAACACCCTGGCTACCGAGGGATTCCGCAACCTGCGGCAGCGGATCATCAGGCGCGAAAGGGCAACAGCACACTCGCGACAAGGCGGGTATCCGGCTTTGTGGTGGCGAAATAGACATCACGGAGTGCCCGGGGCGCTGCGGGTCAATACCAATTCCCATATGTGCCGGTAGGTGACCGCCTTCCGTAATTTGCCACTCTGGTAGAGCCGGGTCACTATCCCCTGGAAGGCTCTCGTTTAATTCATTCCCATCGGCACTAATAGCAGTTTCCTCCCCCGGAAAATCGGCCCATTTGGCAGCCTGGCTAAAGTCGCGCATGACCGATGCATAGCCATGACTTAGGTAATCGTGTTCATCCCAAGGACCCGCCGCAACAGGGCGGGTTGTTCGAGGGTTGTCACGAGTGCAGGGCAAAAAAGAACCGGCCAGCAAGCAGTGATCAGGCTGGACTAAAGAAGAGGAGATTGGGGGCAATGCAAACTTTGCGGCAATTCGCTTTTGGAACTATCGCAGCATCGTTGTTCATGGCGTCATCGGTGATGGCATTCGGCGACGATCCGCCGTCTCGCGTCGCCCGCTTGAAGTACATAAGCGGCGAAGTGTCGATGCAGCCCGGGGGAGTCAATGACTGGGCAACCGCCACCATCAACCGCCCCATGACAACCGCCGATCGTCTGTGGACTGACAAAGACTCGCGTGCCGAACTGCACCTTGGCAGCGCGGCGCTGCGCATGAACGGCGAAACCAGCCTCACGCTCACTAATCTCTCCGACAACACGGTGCAGCTTGAGCTCGACGAGGGCATTCTGAGTCTGCACGTGGGGCGACTTCGTGACCATGAGATCTATGAAGTGGATACGCCGAACATGGCGTTCACGCTGCTGAACTCGGGCGACTACCGCTTCGATGTCGATTCGCAAGGCGATGTAACGCTAATCACGGTGTGGAAAGGTAAGGGCATCGCTACCGGCGATGGCGACGCGGTGCAGATTGAATCGAACCACCAGGTTCGCTTCTTCAGCGGAATGTCACTGGCGCACCAGACCTATCATGCTCCGCGCTTTGATGGATTCGACGAATGGTGCCGCGTCCGCTCAGATCGGGAAGGCCGTGTCGTTTCGGTCCGCTACGTTTCACCCGATGTAATTGGATATGAAGACCTGGATGAGTACGGTGCGTGGCGGGAAGTCGGCAGCTACGGCGGCGTTTGGTTCCCAACTCGAGTCGAAGCAGGATGGGCGCCTTATCGCTACGGACACTGGGGCTGGATCGAGCCCTGGGGCTGGACCTGGATCGACGATGCGGCATGGGGCTTCGCTCCGTTCCATTATGGGCGTTGGGTATTCATCACCGGACGCTGGGGCTGGGTGCCTGGTCCTGTTAGCGTGCGTCCTTGCTACGCGCCTGCGCTCGTCGCCTGGATTGGTGGAAGTGGCGTGGGTGTGGGTGTGGGCTGGTTCCCATTGGGCTACGGTGAGCCTTATATCCCGTACTACCGCGTGAGCCGAAACTACTTTCAGACGGTAAACGTCAGCAACACGCGCATCACCAACATCACGTACGTCACCAATAACTATTACAACGTCAACAACGTTCGTATTGACAACATCCGCTACATCAATCAGACGACGGCGACGACGATCGTCAACAACGACGTAATTATCAACTCGCGGCGAATCGATCGGAATGTCTACATCGATCACAATCGCGACATGCACGACGCGCACGACCGCTGGGTAACGAACGGCCCTCAAGTTCCGCCGTCACATGACTCCGTACTCGCAGGCCGCCGGGACCTCCATGAGCCGCCTGAGCGGCTCATGAATCGACGCGTGGTTATGAAACTGCCACCGCCCGAGCGCCCGGTTCCCTTTGAGACCAAACGTGTCGATCTCGAAGATCACCACGGACGCCCACTCGACAAAGATGAAGAAGATCGTCTGCGCAGACGGATGCCGCCTCTACGTGATGACCGCGACGACCACGCTCGCTCAGCTTCAGCGGGCGACGATCGTCATCCAGCTCCGAAGCAGCGTGACGAAAATCCTGGCTATCGCAATGGCGATCGCGCAGACGACCATGGAAATGCGAATCGCCGATCAGATCGTGACAATGCAAAACACGACGATAACGCTTCGGCCGACCTAGGCTCACGTCGCTGGGAGCGGCCAAGTCAGAACGACGATAAGCGCGGACAGTCAGCTTCCAATGGAGGCAACTATCCGGCTCCGAAACAGCGTGATGAGAATCCGCGCGTAAACGGGGGCGATCAGGCAAACGGCGGCTCACAGTCTGACAACAGCGTTGGCGAACGCCGATTCCCGCGTCCACCGCGTGGCAACAACGACGATCGTGGCCAGTCCAATTCAGGTACGGCATATAACTCGGCACCCAGGCAGCACGATCAAAATCCTGATGCCGTCGGAGACCGCGCCGACAACAACAAGGGACAACACAATAGCCCCGACTCGCAAGTCAGCCAGGGTGACGATCGGGGTGCCAGGGGGAGAGTTCCCCGTCCGCCCAGCCGGGACGACAATGGCAACAATAAAGGCAATAACGGAAACAGCAGCGCAGGCAACGAGAACGGACAGCCTGTTTCCGCCGGCAGCAATAGTCCGGCTCCCAAGCAGCGTGATGAGAATCCTGGCGCAAACGACAACGAACGAAACGGCTATGGCCGAGGGGCACAGCGCAATTCGAATCCAATTTCGGATCGGAATCAACGCAATGACGCCTCGGATACACGGCAAGTTCCACGTCCGCCGAGCCACAACGGCAACGGCAACTCCAACAACAATCAGGCACCGTCATCGGGGGGAGCCTATTATCCAGCTCCAAAGCAGCGCGAGGAGAATCCACGCGTAAGCGATGGCCAGCAGCCTTCTCAGCAGACGGATGCGATGCGTGCCCGTCGACCCGTTATGGAACGGCCAGCACCTGCTCCTGCACCGTCTCCTTCGCCGTCATCGAGCGATCGCAATGCCGCACCACCAGCACCGCAGCAAGACCACACGATGATGCGACAAACCCAGGTTGATCGCGGCGATTCACATCCATCACAGCCTGCACCGCGGACGGCGCAGCCGCAGAGAGCCCCTGAATCTGGGCATTCGCCGCAACCCGACTCTCGCTCGGCGCCGAATAAAGATTCGGGTTCAAACGGTAATGCTCGTGGCAGTTCCCAGTTTCAGGACCGCGGCCACGGGAAGGATTCCGATCCCAAGTAAGAATTGGGAGAGGTGAACGAAGAAGGGCGCGGCAAACCATCCGCGCCCTTTTCTCTCGACCAATCCAATCGTGCTTTTGAACTTTTAAGCCGAAAGCCGTCCCGCACTCGCAGCGAAAGTGGCGGGAACTTCGCTCCGCGCCTTCATCGGCACTCTCGTTGGCTTCGCACCCGACGGAGATTTCGTAATTTCGTACACAATGAGATCGTCACGGCGCAGATGATTTGTCTCCACGGCCTCGGCCAGCATCTTTATTAATGTTTCGCTGTGCGTGGTAATGATGAGCTGCAATCCCTGGCTTGCCGCATCGCACAGCATCTTCGCCAAATCGCGTTGAGCTTGAGGATGCAATCCCGCCTCGGGCTCCTCAATCAGGATCACACTGTTGGCCGGAGCTGCGAAGATTTGCGCGATGATGGGAAGAATTTGCTGTGCTCCGCAGCCGGCTGACTCGAAGCCCAGGGGAGTCTCGAATTCGGAATCGAGGTATCCAGCATGCAGCAGCTCTTCCATAACCCAGCCGCTGGTCAGCGATCCGAGCCCGAATACTTCCGCCCACTGCTGGATCTTTCTTGATTGCGCAAGATGACGCGGGCTGGCAAACATCGCCGATAAAACGGTGATCGTACGCTCGCCCCGGCGTCCCACATTCAGGGGAGCGGAATCTGCACGAGGCGCTTCGCGCGTTGGGAGCCGATTTGGTCCAACCATGAATACGCGCCGACGGAGATAACCAGCGACATAAGAAGTGAACAGGCCAAAAGTAAGGAAGCGATGGTGCATCGGCTCATTCACCGCCTGCCCGCCAATTGCCTGCGTGCCCATGAAGAGTTTGGGAGAGAGCACCGCAGGTCCACTCACGACGGGCTCAAACATGCGCTCGGATAAATGCGAGGGCGTACACTCCAAAAGCGCCGCATGACCTTTCTTTATCAGGCCACGTCCCAGCGGCATGGTGGAATTGGTGGCGATCGTCTCGCCATCAACAACCAACTGATGCTTCCATTCCCCGCTTCCTCGCCGATGTCCAACGCCATAGCCTAGAGTCGCGGCTGCAGCGTCCGTGTCGTGATTGTGTTTTCGCAGCCATTTAAGGAAATAGTCGCCGGCCTCGATTTCAACCGAAAGCCAAAGATGCAGGTCGTGGTCCGGTTTGTGAAACGCAGAGCTTCCCGTGGTTCCTAGATCAACATGCTGGTCCTTCCACTTGAACTCTGGGCTACCCTCGGGCGGAGCAGCATTCTGGGAAAGCAGGCCAATCGCTTCGAGTACAGAACTCTTACCGCTGCCATTGGCGCCGATCAAGACCGTTAGTGGACGCAGGTCGAAGCTCACCCGCTCCCCAAAGGCTTTGAAGTTTTCTGTTTCAAGTTTCGTCAGCATGCGTTCTCCCCGAGTCGACCTACGTGCTTTATGAGATTAATCTTCACACCGGTTTGGCCCGACATCATAGCCCGAAAATGGCCGCAGAAAACGCTTTTGTCCGCCTTGACAATTGCTCCCCAGGAATCAGCGGATCCTCTCTATACAGCGCTGAAGGCACCTCTTGAACCCGTCTATGATGGTCGCCACGCCGTCCACGACTCTTTGAGGAGGAACATGCACCGGTTCCTTGCGCTATGTCTGCTTGTGTTGTCCACGAACCTCTACTCGCAGTCCAACCATACTTACACTCTGGCGGCAACGCCGAAGACCGTCGCCTGGGGCTACTACGATGCTGCGGCCATCCCTGTGCTGCACATCCAATCCGGCGACACGGTCACCTTCGAGACGTTACTCACAAATAGCCCTACCGGCCTGGAGAAAGCGGGCCTCGCTCCCGACCAGGTGCAGCAGAATTTGCGCGACATCTATAAGGAGATCACCAGCCACGGTCCCGGGGGACACATCCTCAACGGTCCTGTCTACATCGATGGAGCCGAACCGGGCGACACGCTCGAGATCCACATCCAGAAGATCGAGCTTGCGATCCCATATGCATACAACGGCTTCCGCTCCGGCGCAGGATTTCTCACGCAGGACTTCCCTTACGCCCGCACGAAGATCATTCCACTCAACCGCGAGCGCATGGTCGCGAGCTTCGCTCCGGGAATCGAGCTTCCCTTGCATCCGTTCTTCGGCAGCATGGGAGTTGCTCCGCCTAAGGCATATGGACGAATCAGCAGCGCACCCCCGGGAATCCACGGCGGCAACATGGACAATAAGAAGCTTTTAGCCGGCACCACCGTTTACCTGCCGGTTCACGTGAAAGGAGCATTGTTCGAGATCGGCGATGGCCACGCAGGACAAGGCAACGGTGAAGTCGACATTACTGCGCTCGAGACTTCCCTAACCGGAACCCTGCAATTCATCGTGCGCACGGATCTGAAGGTAAGGTACCCGCGTGCCGAGACACCGACGTGCTACATCAGCATGGGATTCGACGACGACCTAAGCGAAGCCACGCGCATCGCCGTGCGCCAGATGATTGACTTCCTGGTTGCCGAAAAACACCTGAGTCGCGACGATGCCTACATGTTGACCAGCGTCGCTGGAGATGTAGACATCACGGAGCTGGTCGACGGCAACAAAGGCATGCACGTCATGATGCCGAAGAGCATTTTCGGGACCACCTCGCGGTAGCGGGTGGTGATTTCGGTAGCGGCTGTCAATCTTAGTCCTTCCATTGCAGTTCGTACTGCGTCGACGACAACTCCAACATCAACACCCGCTACGGCAGGTGGTTCCGTTCATTTTGATTGCCTGCCCTAATCCAACTTTCGGAGAATGGGTAGCCAGATGCTGCTTCATTCCCCACAACCGACCGAATCCAGAGACGGCATGTGCCTCAGGCTTAGGCCGTCGCGATACTCCATCAGATCGAGTGATCTGGAGTCGATGCCTTTTGAGGAAACGATAATCGCAGTCCTGCCACGACCGAGATCAACGACATTGAGCAGTTTAGGCAGGTCAGACTCGAAGCCGTAATTGGCAGTGGTTGTCTCAACGGCGAGTATGTGCAGTGCTGGTTGCGACGTCATCCATGCCGCCAGAAGGTAGGATGAATCATCTTTTTTCCCGAGTGATTTCCACTGTGCCCTTACGTAGTATCGGAGACTACCGTCTGCAACACGGAACGGCTGCACGGCAAGAGCCGGCGGGACTCGCTCCGCTTCGCGGCGCTGGTCTGCATCTGCCATCGTCTTCATGCGACCAGTGAGCAGCGAAGCCATTCGATTTTGAATGTCGCTCCGAACCGGCTCATCCACAAGGCTCGCGAATACCTGATCGGAACCGGGCTTTGCGATATCGTCCGGCACGTTCTGATGACGCCGTAAAAGGTAATAACCGCGGCTCGACAATAGGTCATTCCGATTGTTTACTGTAGCAATCGCTCCGATAGAAGAATCATTGCCAACATCCTCGTCTGATTCGCTTCCCAGAAGCGCACTCACCGTAACCGGAACAGCCCTTCCGTCCCCCATTAACAGGTCGTATTGGTCTCCCATCGCAAAGTGCTCTGCGTCCGGTCCCTTCTGGAAGTGCGCGATGTAGTCTGCAGGAAGTTCAACCTGATCAAAGAAGCCGTCAACTACGGCGTCCGGAAGGCGGCGGGCATTTGGCGGGATAGTGTGTTTGAACTTTACGCCTTGGAAGTAGACGAGTACTCGGTTCCCATCGTACCGGCCAGCGAGCCAGAATCGCTCACGCGCAGTCTGTCCGACGGCAGAAATATAAAGAAACGCAATAACCGTCATGAAAGTAAACGCGCGCACGGGAGACACCTTACACAGCAGGAGCACCGAGACGCAACTTACAGCTCCATTAATCAAATATTAAGTATCTCTTCCTTTTTATCTAAAGAACCTAACAGTCTCATAAGCGTCTATTGAGATAGCAGGACAGAATCTCAAAAAGCGGAACTTCTGACTCGAGATTCGCTCGACTGCAGCACGGCGGTGCAACTCTTGATCAATCCCGTTATCGGTCCGCAAATACTGAGCGTTTCACTCGCTAGTTCCCAATGGGGAGAAAAGCGGCCGGAATCGGAAACGGAGGGACCTCGCGGTCCCTTCGGAATTTAGTGAATGTGTTCTCAAATAAGAAGGAGCTACTTGTCATGAAACGTACTCGAAATCAATGGACAGCCTTGCCATTAGCACGCATGAACTCGATGTGGTTCTTTCCGATTCCCCAGTCGATGCGAACCTGAAGATCCGTGCCTACGCGCACCTACTCGGGGAGTGCGGCATCTCGTTCGCTGCATCTCCACGGATTGCGAAACGCCTGAAAGAAAAATTTCCGCAGTGTCTGAATGGAGTGCCGATGCTCCTTCCCACCGACAACACCGCTTTGCGGAGAAATCTGGATTTCTGGTTCGAAAGCCATGAAATTCATCCAGTAGTAATTGGAGAATTCGAGGACTACGCCCTCCTGTCCATCCACAATCGGCTTTCCGAATGCCGTCTCTCCCTTTTGGAAGAGCAGCGGATACCGGCGTTGCGAAATGGTTGCCGGCTCAAAGCTGAGCATCGTACGGAAGGTGAGTGTTCCCTGCCCTAGTCTGCGTTGCGCCATGGGCATGATCCAGTTGGTCGAGAAAAACTTGTCGCGTCCGCGCGGGCCGGTTTGCTGTGTGTCGGCCAGGAAGGCAACGCCGTGGAACATCAGCATCCAGTCGCGTTTGATGGTCATGATCATGTTGCCCGGAGTTGAATTGGGCTCGGCATCGGTGCCGGCGGTAGCATGGTGCTCGATAAGCTGAAGGAGCGAGTCGGACTGCATGTTGATCATGTCGTGATCGTCGCCGCGCATGTGGTGCATGGCATGGTTGGAGTCGATCTGCTGTGACATTTCCGAGCCGGCACTCGAACCCTGAGCCTCTAATCGCATCGCCGCAGCTGCGGTGAGCGCGAGAACTAACGCGATTTTTCGCACTTTCCCTCCGTAGGATTCTGTTCTGGCGACAAATAGGCAGGCATCTAGCTTTCGCTGAGACGCTCAGAGCAAAGAGTGGTATTGGCTAGATTCGGAGTGGCGCTGATCCCGGCGGACCGGAATCGTTGAAATCCGGCGACGAGCAACGTTGGGAATCAATCAAATGGATATCTGGACTGATTTGCGTGAATGACGTAGACACCAATCCCGAAACACTTGCTGCGTGAGACGGTAAAGCGCGATTGTGGCCTAGTGTGCAGCAGTCATGATTGGAGTGAGGGTGACTGACAGGTGCTGGTGTTGAACTGTCCTGGTGGCAAGGAGCAGGCTCGCTTGGGATCGCCGCAGATGCTGGCAACAAGACCACAGCGTTTCAAAAACACCAGACTCACGAAGATGAGTCCGAAGACCGCCATGGATCGAAATTGGAGCACGTTAGGAAGATCATGCATCCGGGGAAGTGCAATGCAAATTCGCAGGGTGTCTGCACCATATAACACGCAGAATGTCCCTGTTTTCGCGTGCGCGCCAGGAATTTGCGCGGTTCCTGAGGGCGCGAGTACACTCGCCCATTCTTGGTCAAAGGTTTTGAGAAATTGCTGGAAACCGTCAATCTCAAGAAAAGTCTTTCGAAAGGCGCATACCGGAAGGCGATGCCCGAGCTTCAGGAGGGGCTCCGCAAATTGCAATATGCCGCTAAGGCTGCCAACGTTACTACGATCGTCTGCCTCGAAGGATGGGACGCAGCCGGAAAAGGTCGCGTCATTCGCAAGCTGACTCAGAAGCTCGATCCGCGCCTCTTTCGGGTTGTCGCTGGCACTCCGCCGACACCGCTTGAGCAGCGTTATCACTTCTTGCATCGTCATCAGCTTGCGCTCCCGAACTACGGCGAAATAGCAGTATTCGACCATGGCTGGTGCCGCCAGGTGCTGGAGGATCGCTGCAATAAAAAGATCAAGAAGTCCGAATGGCTGATCGCATACCAGCAGATCAACGAATTCGAGCGCTGGCTTACCGATGATCGCCAGTTAGTCATCAAGTTCTGGATGCATATTTCCAAAAAGAAACAGAAGCGGCGCTTTAAGAAATACTTTTCAGATCCCAATTTGGCGTGGCGAGTTACCAAGGAATACCGGCGGCAGCATCGCGACTACGAGGAATGGGTCTCCGCCGTCGAAGAAATGCTGGCAAGAACGGAAACCAGCTATGCCCCATGGCATGTGATCGAAGCCAACGACCAACGTTGGGCGGCAGTAAGAATTTTTGAAGTGCTCGCACAGACAATTGAGCAAGAGGTGGACAAACGAGGCCGGGAGGAAAGGCCGGGTCAGGCGACCGAGATCATTGAGGAAGTCCATAAGATCGCCGCAAAAAAGCGCGGCAAACGCTCTCGAGTGAATGGTGGTCATCTCGAGGCGGAGGTTGCCAATGCTTGAGAAGCTCGACATAAGCAAGAAGCTTTCCAAATCCGAGTACGGCGAGCAAATCAAGAGCGCTCAGTCGCGTCTCCGCAAGCTGGAACTCAAGATTTACAGGCAAAAAGTGTCAGTATTGTGCGTCTTCGAAGGCTGGGATGCCGCAGGCAAAGGCGGCGCCATCAAGCGTCTCACGGAGATGCTCGACCCGCGTGGTTTCTCGGTCTCAAGCTATGCAGCTCCGCAAGGGGAGGAGAAGACGCATCACTACCTCTGGCGTTTCTGGCGTGACTTGCCGCGAACTGGGCACGTATCGATCTTCGATCGCAGCTATTACGGACGAGTGCTCGTGGAGCGCGTGGAGCACTTCGCAACCGATGCTGAATGGCAGCGAGCTTATCAGGAGATCAACGAATTCGAATCGCATCAGGCGGGGTTCGGCATGGTGCTGTGCAAATTCTGGCTCCACATCACTCCGGAGGAGCAACTGCGCCGCTTTCAGAATCGGGAGCTCGACCCTTTCAGACAGTACAAACTCACCGAGGAAGATTGGCGCAATCGGGCGAAAATCCCTGAATACACGGCTGCCGTCGAAGACATGCTGGTTCGGACCAGCACTCCCCATGCACCATGGTCCGTCATCGAAGCGAACGACAAGAGTTACGCCCGAGTGAAAGTCGTGGAGACGGTCGTGGAGTCGATCGAGAACCGATTAAACTAGGGAAAGAGCGCCATCCCCGTCTGACGCAGGTTCATACCGGGCCGTAGCGCCCACGAGGAACTCTATTTTCATGAATACTCCTGCAACTTCTGTGGCTGACTACGCCGCACGCGCGGTCGGACCAATCATTCTTCTAGGCGCTCCCGGCGCCGGCAAAGGCACGCAAGCGAAACAGATTGTGGAACGCTACGGCGTTCCCCAGATCTCTACGGGCGATTTGTTGCGCGAAAACGTAAAGCTTGGAACTGAACTCGGGAAAAGAGCAAAAGCGGTAATGGATTCCGGCAAACTAGTATCGGACCAGTTGGTATGTGACATGGTCGCTGAACGTCTCGCCCGTCCGGACTGCGCTCGCGGATTCATCCTCGACGGCTTTCCCCGTACCGTCGGCCAGGCGGAATGGCTCGATGGATTTCTGGCTGCACGTGGGTCAAAGCTGCCGCTACGGGTGATCAAGATCACTGTCGAGTATGACAAGCTGCTAAAGCGTCTTACGGGACGGCGTACATGTCCCGTTTGTGGAACCATCTACAACATGTACACCAATCCGCCGAAGGTAGATGAGGTTTGCGATCGGGACGGTTCGAAGCTGACATTTCGTAAAGACGACAGCGAAGAAGCGATCGGCACGCGCTTAAAGGCTTATGAGAACGACACACTCCCGCTCAGTGACTACTACCGCCAGCGTGGGATTCTGATAGAAATCAGTGGAGACTCCGCACCGGAGCAAGTAACGGACCAGTTGTTTAGAGCATTAGATAAGGGCGCTCTCTGAGTCCAGAGAACGCGGACCCGGGCGCCCCTCGCCGGGTGTTCTGCCTTGTGTGACGTCATAACTCTGTGGGTTCGCGACTTTTCAATCGCCTGATCATAAAATCGCGAAATTACAATATTGCAACACCCCAAGCGAGGGTGCCCGGACCCACGTCCTCTCTCTGCTAGTCGTGTATCCCAACCTGGTTCAGAATGAACGCGTAATCAAACGCAAATTCATGCAGCCGGTCGTAGCGGCCGGATGCTCCTCCGTGTCCTGCTCCCATGTTGGTCTTGAGAATCAGAATCTTCTTGTCATCGCGCGTAGCGCGCATCTTCGCTACGTATTTCGCCGGTTCCCAGTACATTACCTGACTGTCGTTGAATGAGGTCTTCACGAGGATGTTGGGATATATCTTTTTTTGAATGTTGTCGTAGGGCGAGTAACTAATCATGTAATCGAATGCCGGCTTCTCCTTGGGATTTCCCCATTCCTCAAACTCTGTAACGGTCAGCGGCAACGATTCGTCAAGCATGGTGTTCATCACGTCGACGAATGGCACCTTGGCGATCACAGCATGAAAGAGATCCGGGCGCATATTCGTAACGGCACCCATCAGCAATCCGCCGGCGCTGCCACCTTCGATCACCAGCTTTTCCTTGGAGCCGTACCCTTTGCCGACCAGGTACTCGGCGCAGGCTATGAAGTCGGTAAAGGTATTTTTCTTGCGCATCATGCGGCCGTCATCGTGCCATGTCTTCCCCATCTCTCCGCCGCCACGCGGATGGGCTATGGCGTAAACGATTCCACGATCGACCAAACTGAAAATGTTCGAGTTGAAGTTGACGTCGATTGAGATCCCATAAGAGCCGTATCCGTACACATACAGAGGAGCTGTACCGTCTAGTTTTTTCCCTTTGAGGTACACCACTGAAATGGGAATCTTGGTTCCATCGGCCGCAGCAGCGTAAAGTTGCTCGACGCGATACCGCGTCCGATCATATCCACCAGGAACTTCTTTCTGCTTGAGCAACGTGGAGGCGCCACTCGCCATGTCGTATTCGTAGACCGACTGCGGTGTTACAAACGATTGATAGCTGTAACGGAACTCCGTCGTGTCATATTCTCGGTTTATGTACGGCGTGGACACATAGGCAGCTTCCGGAAACGGGATTCGGTGTGACTTTCCGCTCTGAAGGTCTGCCACAGAAATCTGTGGCAAACCATTCTCGCGCTCGCAGGTGACGTAGTAGTTCTTGAAAAAGTCAGTGTCGTCCAGCATGACCGTCGGCCGATGGGGAATCACTTCCTGCCAATTTGACCTGTCCGGGGCGTTCACTGGAGCCTTGACGAGGCGGAAATTTCGCCCGGTGTCGTTCGCGCGGATATAGAAGAAATCGCCGTTGTGGTCGGGATAGTACTCGACGTCCTGCTTGCGTGGTTCGATTACCTTCCACTCCGCTGCCGGCTGATTCGCAGGAATGAAGCGGGCCTCGCTGGTCGTGTGACTTCCCGAAATGAGAAAGAGATATGCCTTGCTACGCGTCCTGAAGACTTCGACGCTGAAGCGTGCATCCGTCTCTTCGTAGGTCAGATCGTCCGGGCCCGTCGTTCCCACGGTGTGGCGATACAAGCGGTATTGCCGTTTTGCCGAATCTTCAACCGTGTAAAACAAGGTCTTGTTATCGCTGCCCCAGGCAACCGAGCCAGTCTTCTCGATGTGATCTGAGAGCAGATTGCCTGTGCGCAGGTCCTTTACTGCAAGCGTGTATTGCCGAAATCCGGTGTTGTCAGTGGAATAAGCGAGCAGGTTTCCATCGTCGCTAACCTGATAGGCAGCGACTGCCATGAAGCTCTGACCTTTTGCCAGTTCGTTTACGTCGAGTACGATTTCTTCCGGCGACTCCATGCTGCCTTTACGACGGCAGCGGATCGGATACTGCTTTCCCGCTTCGGTCCGCGCATAATAGAAATAGCCGCCGTATTTGTAAGGAACATCGACATCGGTTTCCTTGATGCGGCTGAGCAGTTCGCCGTAAAGCTTTTTCTGAAGAGGCTCGGTGAATTTCATCACCCCTTCGGTATAAGCATTTTCAGCGTCAAGGTAGGCCTTGACGTCAGGGTTCTTCTTGTCGCGCAGCCAGAAATAATTGTCGACAAGCTCATGCCCGTTGATCTCGGTGACCTTAGGAGTCTGCTTGGCGACTGGAGGAGCGGATGGCGCCGATGGCGCATCGGCGGCTTCGAGCGTAAGAGTAGGGAAGGACACACTAAAGAGTACAAGAAGCGGGACTACGCGGCGAGTCAGCTTTAACATTCAGTTCAGCTCCGATTTAAGTCATTGAAATACAGCAGCATAGCTGCATAGCATTCGGTATTTCCAGCAGGAAGTTTAAGACTCTCTATATTTCCCAGCTTTCTGCAAACCTTCATGGTTGACGGACTCAGCAGTGCTGACAAAGCCCAGAGTACCGCGTCTACAGCTGACCGCCGAAACGCTGTGGAGATGTCAGGTGTGCGCTGCCTGCGGTCGTTTTTTCCACGCGTACGTTAGGACCTGTGAGAAAGACGCGCTCGTACGTCTACAGCTCAATTTCAAGCTGCATCTGCGTTCGGCTCACATCCACATTCTTGTCAGGGCAAAGCCTCAGGCGAGTTGCGAAATCTCCTCTGTCACGCACGGGCTCGGACTAGCAGGGCGAACGCTTGTGTGACTCGTCATATGTTGCGTCTCGTCTGATGTCCAGAGCTGCCTGGAAAATAAGTTCTAAGGCCGATCGTCCCACATCGCCAAAACAGGACTATAATGCCCGCAAATATGGGCCATGAGGCCCACGGATAGCGGCCCCTTCGGACCCGCGTCGCCTCCGGACAACGAGTTCGAGGGACCAGATTAGAGACCCATCGAGGTGGATATGTCTGGAATGTCGCCGATAATCATGTTGCTCATCCTGTGGGGCGCGATCACGCTGGTTCTAGTAGTTCTTCTCATTTATCGCAGTACCCTGAGCATGCACGAAGACGATCAGCTCTTTCTCAGCGAGGGCGAGAGCGCGATGGCTCAAGAGCAGGCGGAGCTCCAGAAGAAAATGAGCAAGCTTCAGCCCTTTGTTCGAGCCTGCGGGGCACTGTCAGTCTTGCTCCTTGTCGTAATGGCTGGCCTCGGAGCCTACGACATGTACAAGAATTTCTAGAAACCGCCCACGATTTTGCCTGACTTCCTCGCATCGACCTCCCTTCCAGGTCACTTTCGGCGAGCCTGAGGCCGTATTTTGTAGTTTCGCGCGGCAACCTACTCTGCCGTATCAGCTTCTCTGTTAATGAAGTAGTTATTCCCCTGGAACAGCCTGAGGATGATCCATGCCAATTGAAACGAATCAAAGACCGGCGACTGAGAAAACGCGCAAAGCGCTGCTTCTGGACGGAGATAACGACCGATACCGCCGCAAGGAGAGGACAGGCCTTCTGCAAAAAGAGGGATTCAGGGTATTTCCAGTCCTGAAGATCGAGCATGCCCGCGCTCGCTGCAAGCCAGGCGCATTCGATCTAATAGCTGTCATCGCAGGCGAAAACGGCGAGCTCGCGATGGAGTTTTGCGATGGAATCCGGCGGAATAATCCGCAGCAGCAGATTTTGATGGTGGCCAGCGAGAACCAAAATCTTCCCGGTCGTGAATATGTCGTTTCAACTTGGGAGGAACTAATGAACCGGGTTGGCACTACTTCGAATGGTAGTGCCGGCTCCGCGACGCAGGCTCAGAAGACCTTGAGCGCCGCGTAAATCAGCTTTCACGGATCGACTTTTGGTCTAGACCCACCCGTCAGCTCCTGAGGGGCGCAAGTAGTGGCAGAAGCCCCAGAACTAAGCTAAGGTTATAGAAGTCACCAATGCGAAAGTGGCGGAATTGGCAGACGCACCAGACTTAGGATCTGGCGGGTAAAACCGTGAGGGTTCGAGTCCCTCCTTTCGCACCAAAAGCAGTAGCAATCAGCGCTCCAGCTTGATTGTGATTCTACGCTCTGCAAGATCAATTCTTCATTTTTTTGCGTGTGATCGTTGCCATGTCTCAGGGGTTGGACTGATTAAGACCGAATGCGGATTGGCCGAATGCTGAGAGCCGCATGGCGAAAGCCGCTTTAGCCCATCATCTTTTTCGCCTCCAGCTTCAGATCCAGACGACGGATCAGCCGCAGGAGCGAGTTGGGATGTAGTCCCAGTGCTTTGGCTGCTTCGATGTAACTTCCGTTGGCATCTTGGAGGGCCTGCAAGATCACTTGCCTCTTTGTATCCTTCATCGCGCCCGCGTACTTTGTAGCCGGGACTCCGGCAGGAGTTGCGGCTTCCGCGATTGCTTCCGGAAGATCCTCCGCCAGAATCGCGTCGGCAGAACCAAGGACCAAGGCGCGTTCAATGGCGTTTTCAAGTTCGCGAACATTTCCCGGCCAGTCGTACGCACTGAGACAAAGCCTTGCGCCCTCGCTCAGTCCCTTCGACCGCACATTACATTTCTTCGCTGCCTTGGAAATGAAATATTCTGCGAGATCAGCGATATCTTCGCGTCGCTCTCGCAAGGGTGGAACCTCGATGGATACGACGTTGAGCCGGTAAAAGAGATCTTTGCGAAACTTCCCTGACTTCACGCATTCCTCAAGGTCCTGATTCGTAGCAGCAATTAGCCTCAAATCAATCTTCATAGGACGCGTTCCGCCTACGCGTTCGAACTCACGCTGCTGAAGAACCCGCAGCAGCTTGGCTTGCAACGACACGGCAAGCTCGCCGACCTCATCCAGAAATAGCGTTCCTCCATTGGCAATTTCGATCTTTCCCTTTTTCTGAGCGGTTGCTCCTGTGAACGCGCCTTTCTCATATCCGAACAATTCGCTTTCGAGCAAAGTTTCAGCGATGGCGGCGCAGTTGATGGCGACAAAGGCCCCGCTCGCGCGTGTACTGTTCGTATGCAAGGCGTGGGCAACCAACTCTTTGCCGGTACCACTCTCGCCCTCGATAAGGACAGTCGAATCAGTGGGAGCCACGCGCCGGATGAATTCGAAGACTTCCTGAATACTCAAACTGCTTCCGACCATATTGTGCTCAACGGCAATCTGGCTGCGCAGCTCACGATTTTCGAGCTTCAGGTTCTCCACGTAGTTGATGTTTTCAAGTGCCAGCCCCGTAAGGCTTGCGATGGCGGCCAGGATTTGCAAATGGTTCTCGTCGAAGCTGACTCTGGCATCCTGAGTGTCCAGATAGATCACCGCTCCAACCTTGCCCGCCAAGGTAAGAGGCACGCACATGAGAGCGTGCATGGGAAGATCGGTAAAACTGGAACTCTTGCGCAGTTCGGCATTTTCTGGAACTTCACTGATCATCAGCCCACTACGTTCGCGGACTACCTTGGATACGATCGTGCGACTAACCTTGACAGGAAATCCTGGTCCCCGCCGTCGGTCCCATCCTACCGACCAGGCGATCTGACCGGGATCATCGCCGAAACCGAGAATAGCGCCGCGATCGGCAGGAACCACGTCGAAGATCATCCCGAGAAGTTGCCAGGCCAGCGATTCGCGATCACGAAGCTTGCTGATATTTTTCGCGATGACCAGCAGAGTGTTCAGGTCGCGCGCGATGCGTCCGCCTTGAACGAAATCTCTCGTAATCGTTTCTGGCTGGAGATACAGCGCATCCTCCTGCCGAAGCATAGTCTGCGCGCCTGCCACTTCGGAGGTATCTTCCAACTCCGCGTGGCTCGATTGCGGTTGAGCCACCTCCTCATCCTCGCGCAACATGAACGCAAAGACTGAACTGCCCAGAGAAATCTTATCGTCGTGGTGCAGTACTTGCTGGCTAATGGGGACACCATTCACAAGCGTTCCATGACGGCTTCCCAAATCGCGAATTACAAACTGGCCGTTCTCGCTTGTAATCACGCAGTGTTGCCGGGATAGGATCGGATCCGAAATGCAGACGTGATTCGATAACCCACGGCCGATAGTGAGCTCCACATCCCGCAACGGGATTTCGGACTCGGCCATTTCTCCGGCAATAGCAACTAGTTTGGGGGCTGAGCGACTGTCCACAGACTTTTAGGCCTTGGATGTGTGTAGCACAGTTCCCATCCTGCAATCCATCTCTGCGCTAACCGGACGGTGAGCCGCTGCTAACCGTCCGGTTAGCAGACCCAATCGAAGACATAACGATTCGCCCCTGTGCAAAACGGGCGAGTGCATCGATGTCCTTAAGAATCAGTGGCTTACATCTACAACTAGGTAGACATCCCGATTTTAGGACGCTGGCATTCGGGTTGCAAAAGCCAAGGCATGAACACGGAGATGGTTATGCCCCCCAAAGGAAACCCCAAGCCCTGGAATACCCCGGACTTTGAAGTCAGATTCAGAGAAGCGATGGGTCGGAGCATGACCCCTCAGGAGCGCGAGTTTTTCGGCCTGAAGGAAGAAGATGACGGAGATCAGGTTTCGTCGAATGAAGCCTCCGATCGCGCGCAGTTCGCGTGGCAGGCTTTGCGGCGAATCAGCGCGCTGCTTGGGTGAGGAAGTATGTTACGGACCTGCAGCGGCCAAGGCTAGATCGGCCGAACCAGCAGGTTGAGTGCATTGGCTGGAGTGGATCAAATGTATAGCGCAATTGGTCTACATCACGAGGGAAGTTGGATCGCCGCATGCAACCCATCGGCGTATGGCCACATCGATTCTGGCCTTTTACAGGACCTCCGCGTGGCTTACTTCTTCGATCCTGAATCAGTGCGCAAGAGCATGACTGACGTCGGCATCTGCTTAGTAAACGGAGTTCTCGATCAGGAACGCATTCAAGAGCTGCGAAACGTTTTCCCCAAGGATGCCCATGGCATTCGCAATCTGCTCGATCTGCAGATGATTCGCGAACTGGCCTGCTCAGAATCGGTGAAAGGACTGGCGCAGTCCGTTTTGGGTAACGATTGTTTCGCTGTGCGAGGAATCTTCTTTGATAAACCCTCGAATGCTAATTGGAAATTATGCTTTCATCAGGACGTGACTATTGAAGTGCAGTTCAGAAAGGATGCGCCTGGCTTCTGCAATTGGAGGGTAAAGGATCAAATCCAGTGTGTTCAACCACCGACTGAAATCCTGAAGCGCATCGTTTCTGTCCGTCTTCATCTGGATGATTCGCGCAGCGACAACGGTCCACTGCGCATCTTCCGCGGTAGTCATAAAAATGGGCGGCTAACCCAGTCGCAAATCGACCAGATCATTGAGTCGGAGACTCCGGTCGAGTGTCGTGTTCCAGTTGGGGGGGCGCTGATGATGAAGCCTTTCGTTGTACACGGCTCATCGTCAGCGCTTAATCCTACGCACCGCAGAGTGATTCATCTCGACTACGCTGCGGATGATCTGCCGCATGGACTTGAATGGCGTCACCGCGTTTACTCGGCATGAAGTATCCTAGCGATTACTTCATCGCCGAGGACTCATGCCCGTGCCGCCGCAACCGCCCAGCGTAAAACTCACTTCCACAAACGATTACCGCGAGAGCTACTCCAACAGCGTGCAGGTACGCGTAAGCGTATGGGACTTCTTTCTGGCCTTTGGTACACTCCGCGCCCAAACACCCACTGAGGTCGAGGTGGCCAATTTCCAGGGAATCTATTTGAGCCCGCAGCAAGCCAAAGCGCTGCTGATGATTCTTCAGCAGAATGTCTCGCAATACGAAAGCGCGTTCGGCGAGATCAAGCTCGATCCACAGTTTGCACAGCAGGGACCGGTGAACTGATCTTGTCCCAAGCTTCTCAGTGACAAAATCGCTCAGGACAACATGCGCTTGAGGCCCGCCAGAGAGAATGCAATCACGTCTTTAAATTTTCTTGGAATTCGTGGCGTTCACATTTTCGCACTAATCTTTACGACGATTTTCCTTCTGCATTCGCCATTGCTCCGCCTTCCTTACTTTTGGGATGAGGCCGGCTATTACATTCCCGCCGCGTACGATTTCTTCACGCGCGGGTCTTTGATTCCGAGCTCTGTCCCCAGTAACGCGCACCCTCCGCTTCCGCAGATTTATTTAGCCTTTTGGTGGAGGCTCTCGGCGTTCAAGCCCGCCGTAACGCGGACGGCGATGCTTCTGGTGGCTGCTTTTGCGCTAGTCGTCATTTTCAAACTCTCGCAAATGTTGGCTAATACGCAGATTGCGATAGCAGTGACTATTTGCACCGCGCTTTATCCCGTCTGGTTTGCGCAGACCTCGCTGGCGCACGCCGATTTGCCGGCTGCAGCATTCTCTTTATGGGGACTTTACTTTTACTTTCGCAGCTCCCTTGGCGCACCACCGACTTTTGCTACGAGACAGGAGATGACGCCCGAAGCACCGCACCGGCAACGCGATGCATGGCTGGCAGCAGCCTTCTTCTGGGTGAGCGCACTCTCAAAAGAGACATCCGTCATCATTCCGATTTCTCTCGCGATTTATGACCTAATGGCCAAACTGCGATGCAAGCCCGCAGGTTCGGTGCAGATTGTTGTGCGCTCAGCGCTGCTGCTCTCGAGCGTGATACCTCTTGGGATTTGGTACCTTTACCACCGGCTACGTACTGGGTTCTTTTTCGGGAATCCGGAATTCTATGCTTACAACGTTGCAGGAACTCTCGCACCTTTGCGGGTCATCCTGTCGATTGGCCTCCGTTCATGGCAAATGCTTGGCTACATGAACTTGTGGCTGCTTACGCTGGCTACGCTGTGGGCTATGCGTTATCCAGCGCTTAAAGAGCGCGATGGCAGTGAGCATCCCCGCATCGCGCTGCAAGTTCAATACCGTATTGCCGCGATTCTCGTAGCGAATGCACTTCTGTTCTCGTTGGTTGGAGGAGCAGCGCTCGCGCGCTATCTACTTCCGGTCTACCCGCTAGTGATCCTGATCGGCATTTCAACTGTGCGCCGACGCCTTGCAGAGTGGACCGCCGTCGTAGGCCTGATTCTCGCAGGATTCGTGCTATCCCTCTTCGCGAATCCATTTGGCTATAGCGCTCCCGAAGACAACCTGTCGTATCGGGATTATGTGATGTTGCACAAGCAGGCTGTAGACCGACTGCAACAACGCGACCCCCACGCTCGTGTGCTAACTGCCTGGACAGCGACGGACGAACTCACAAAGCCATTTCTGGGCTACGTAAAGCAACCGATGAGCGTGGTTCGCATTGCGGATTTCTCGTATGAGCAACTGCAACTTGGTCGCATGGCCTCGGGAGAATACGACGTTGCCCTCTTGTTCTCTACGAAACAGACACCCCAGACTTCATTGCTCGACAGGTGGCCCTGGTGGGAGCGCGTCAGCCACAACTACTTCGGATTTCACCGAGATCTCTCCCCGCAAGCTGCAGCCGAAACCCTTGGAGGCCGCATCACTTGGGAGGAGAGACGTGGCCGGCAGTGGGTTGCGATCGTGAATTTTGATCGGATGGAGAATGCGCGCCGTGATACTGAAGTCTTCGGCGGTGATGCAGGAGCTATTCACAGCCGAAGCGCCAAAAGCCGAACGGGTTAGTTCTACACTATTTCGCTAGTGGAACCGTAGCTGCCTGTTTCGCCTTCGCCAACTTCACCGTGGCTTTCGGATGTTTCTTCTCCGTCACCGCAGCAGTAACAGCTATCTGCGGCGGGCGCTTTCCGAAATATTTATCGGCGTGCGCCTGCATAGTTGGCATCGCTAAATAAGGTTTGGAGTAGTCGTTGCGCGCGTTCCAGAACAGGAAGCCAATGCCGCCTTGATCTCGTGCAGTGCTTACTTGACGCAGAATGTACTGCGGCGAATAGCTCTTCGTGCGCCAGGAGAATGCCTGCAGCCAGGGACGGATCACAACGCCACTGCCTGCCGTGATGGTTTCAAATCGGACCATCGACGTTCCGATGAAGTGCTCGGGCTCGTCGCCGGGATGAGCGTAGCCGTCCATTCCAAAGAAGTGCGAAGGATAGATCATCGGCGAGAGGACATCGCAGTACTTGGCCATACGCACAATGTCTTGCCCGGTATGCGCCAGATCGACGTTGCGCTGCCACGCCATAATTCCGAATACATCGAGCGAGACCAGGACGCCTTCAGGATGCAGCTGCTGATACGCACGATCAAGGAAGTCGGCGATTACATCAGCGCGCTTCCAATCAGGATGTGCCGTCTGGAAATGGAACTTCGCGTCCGCCTGGTTCCCTTCAGCCGGAAAACGCACATAGTCGAACTGGATCTCGTCGGCTCCAGACTTTGCCACCCACTTCGCTAAGGCGATGTCGTATTCCTGAACTTGGGGATTGGAAGTATCAGTCCACACTAGCTTCCCGTTTTCACGCCATGGCTGCCTTGTAGAACGCGATTGCACAGCGAGTTCCGAATGATCACGAGCAATGTGTTCGTCGCGGAAAAGCGCAATGCGAGCAATCGCATGTAGGTTCATCGAGTGGAGATAACGAACGAACTTCGGCAAATTGGGAATCGCCCGATGATTGTGCGGGGCCAGCGCATCCTCGAACGGCACGCTCAGTGAACCGTCGCTGTCTTTGATATCGAAGACCACAGAGTTTCCGCCCACCTCATGCCAGTGCTGAATGATCTTGATCCCCTTCGCGCTACCGGCCATCGCGCCCGTGAGATAAATCGCGCGCACCTCTTCATCCTTAGCCATCGGTACCGAGTGCTCAACTATGGGCTGGGGCTCGATACACGGAATCAATAATGTCTGCCCCTTCTTCACGTACAGTTGCTTTT
Organism: Acidobacteriota bacterium; assembly: GCA_003225175.1. Classification (NCBI taxonomy): domain Bacteria; kingdom Pseudomonadati; phylum Acidobacteriota; species Acidobacteriota bacterium. The sequence continues at coordinate 133,086 of QIBA01000032.1, read as the reverse complement.
CAGGCAGGTGATTGACATTACGAATCTGCGTTTCCAAGTCGCTGGCCAGCATGACCGATGACTGCGGCAAATAGTGATGAGCAATCGCACTTACCGGTTCGGTCTTCTCCACGGCATATGAAATTGTGTTCGGAGGAAGTGCAGGACTGGTGGGCACTGCCGCCGTAGCGCTCTGGGGAGCCGATGCTGGGTTTTGAGTGGCGGCCTTGGAGACGCCGCATCCAGAAATCGCAAAAATAAACGCGAGAGTTATCACAGACCCGATGGTACGAACGGGAGAGGATTGCATGGATTTTTTGTCCTGAGTCTCTGAAGTAATCCGGACTATAGCATTGATTCCAGAGTACCTCTTTTGCATTCGGAGCTGACTGGTTACCAAAGGGTTGGCTAGCCATTGCCTGCCAGTTTTGATACGCGGCAGATGCGGTACAGGATGCAGCAATGGCCTGTGCAAAACTTTCAAACAACTCAACTTGCCGGTTTATGTATCTGACCAGATATACGGTCGCTCTACACTGAGCGGCGGTCCCATGGAACATTGATGAGGGACTTCTAATGAGAACCGGCCTAAATGCCGCGCTTGACCCCACTCGGCGGGGTTCGGACGCCGAAGATTTCGAGCGCAACTTGCGTCGCAGGATCGTCGGTCAGGACGACGCAATTCAAAAAATGACCGAGATTTATCAGATGTTTCTGGCAGGATTGAATCCTCCCAATCGTCCTGTCGGCAATCTTCTTTTTCTTGGCCCTACTGGTACTGGCAAGACTCGTGTGGTAGAAGCGGTCGCGGAGACGCTCTTTGGCGAAACTCGCGCCTGCATCAAGATCGATTGCGCGGAATTCCAGCATAGTCACGAAATTGCCAAACTCATCGGTTCGCCACCTGGCTACCTGGGACATCGCGAGACTCATCCTCTGCTCACGCAGGAAGCGTTGAACCAGTGGCACACAGAAAAGCTGCGTCTCTCGCTGCTACTCTTTGACGAGATTGAAAAGGCCAGCGACTCGCTGTGGCAATTGCTGCTCGGCATTCTCGATAAGGCCACGCTCACGCTTGGAGACAACCGTCGAGTCGATCTTTCTCAATGCGTCATTGTCATGACGTCGAACCTCGGCGCCGGAGAGATGAGCGAACTCATCACCGGAGGTCTTGGCTTTGGGCAGAAGTCCAATCAGATCGATGCCAAGCTCGATGACAAGATCACTCGCACCGCCACCGAAGCGGCTCGCAGGAAGTTTTCGCCTGAGTTCATGAACCGCATCGACAAGGCAGTAGTGTTCAAGACGCTCAAACCGGAGCATCTGGAGCAGATTCTCGAGATCGAGTTAGGAATGGTTCAGCAGCGGATTCTGCAAGCAACCGGCAATGCTCAATTTGTCTTCAGCTGCACGCCGAAGGTCAAAAAGTTCCTGCTGCAGGAAGGCACGGACAGCAAGTATGGAGCTCGGCATCTCAAGCGCGCGATCGAGAAGAATGTCGTATTCCCACTGGCGAATCTTGTCGCAACCGGTCAGTTAAAGCTTGGCGACTTCGTGCGCATCGACATGCAGGAAAGCAAGCTCTCCTTCGTCAAAGAAGCGGAGGGAGCCTTGGTTCCGGTGTTGCTCGAAAAGTATGGTCAGGAAGTCGGAGCCGCTGCCGCTGGGGCGGCTGCTCGCCCCGCAAGATCGCCACTCACGAAACGCGATTTCGGCCCATCCAGCCTAGTCGATAAGTGATTCATCTTCATTTAGATGGCTAGAAGAGAGCGGCCTGCGTCGCTCTCTTTTGTCTTTATCGGCATCTACTAGCCACCGCATGGCCCTCCTGCGCAACTCCAGCGGGAAACTGAGGTTCTCTACAATAGGAGGTTTGAATTGCGCACCCGTCGAGTAAGAGGAGAGTGTCAATGACGCTTTATCCGCGCACAACTCGAGTAACTGCAGTAGTGCTCTGTCTATTGCTCTTAGCTCCTGAAGGACTTCTCGCGCGTGTTCAGCCCACTAGCGGCTCGAACATGTTCACAGTCGATCAGGAGATTCAGGCTGGCCAGGAAGCGGTCGCGCAGACCAACCGCCAATATCCGGTTTTGCCCGATTCAAGCCAAGTCACCCAATACGTCCAACAACTGGGACGTAGACTTGTTCAGTACGCTCCAGGAGAAAAGTGGCCCTACCAGTTTCACGTGGTCAATCAGAAGGAGATTAATGCCTTCGCCCTGCCGGGTGGACCGCTATATGTAAACGTGGGAACCATTCAGGCTGCGGACAACGAGGCTCAGCTCGCCGGCGTGATGTCGCATGAACTCTCGCACATCATTCAACGCCATGCCACTCGCGCAGCTACCAAGCAATACAAGGCACAGGTGGGCTTGGGAATTCTCGGCGCAGTCCTAGGCGGCAGCATCGGAGGACAACTCGCTGCTGCCGGCATTTCCTTCGCAGCAGGCTCCTACTTTCTGAAGAACTCGCGGCAATCCGAGAAGGAAGCTGATCTGCTCGGAACCGACATCATGTACGACGCGGGCTACGATCCCATCCAGCTGCCAAAGTTTTTTGAAAAGATCGAAGCCGAGGGCAGTCAGGGTCCCCAGTTTCTCAGCGATCACCCAAACCCAGGCAACCGCGTCGCCTACTGCGAAGCCGAGGTTCAGACGCTTCCCTCAAAGCGATTCCGCGAAGACAGTCCGCAATTCGCTGAGATTCACCGTCTGGTGATGAACATGCGTCCGCTGACTGCGCAACAAATAGCGGAACAGGACCAACGCGGCGGCTTTAACCCTAGCGGTGTGAGTGATGGTTCCACGGGCGGGCAAGTGAGTTCGGTATCGCGCGACACCGGATATTCCGCCAGCGGCAATTTCCAGCAACTGAATCATGGCGCCTTCACAATTAGTTACCCGTCGAACTGGCAGGTCTACGGCGATACTCAGTCCGCGGTCACCATCGCGCCACAAAATGGGGTTGGGAAGGACTCCAACGGGCAGAGCTCAGTAGCGGTCGGCGTAATCATAGATCGCTTCGAGCCGGAGCAGGGCCGTCCCCTCGATCAGGCGACCCACGACCTGGTTGCAAGCCTTCGACAATCAAATCCCGATTTGAGACAAGTCGGAAACGACGAAACGATTCGTGTGAACGGAGTGCCTGGCCGCTCCGCCGATCTGATCGGAACTTCGCCGATTCAGAGCAACAACGGACGCGCACAAAGAGAGCGCGATTGGTTAGTGACCGTCGGCCAGCAGGATGGGACGTTGCTCTACCTGGTGTTCATCGCACCGCAGAATCAGTTTGATCAGTTACGTCCCACATTCGAGCAGATGTTGAGGACGCTCAGATTAAAGTGATTTTTCGCCGAGGAGACAGGAAGAAAGCCAAAAGGCGGATTGAACACCGGAGGACCCGAAAGACACAGAGGGATGCGGTTTTTCTCGATCTCACTTCTTTTTTCGATGTTACTTCAATGATCTGAACGGTTTGTGCAATACCTCTTCACCCAATGGAAACCTCCGTGCCCTCTGTGTCCTCCATGTTCCATTGCAGTTTTGCTTCTCTCCGTGTCGCCACGGTGAATTAGCCCTTTTTCAATTCCACGAGCACCTGCCGAGCCACCTCGCGCAGAGTCTCAAAAACCCCGCTTCCCTGAAATGCAATCGCCTCAAACACTGGCTCATTCCTCTTCAGTAAGTCCTTCTTCAGCTCTTCCACAGGCATCACGTTCGGCAGATCCCGTTTGTTAAGCTGAAGGACGTAGGGAATTTTTGCAAAGTCGTAGCCGTGTTCTTTGAGGTTGTCCTGCAAGTTGTCGAGTGCCTCGATGTTGGCGTCCATACGCTCCGGCTGTGAATCCGCGACGAAGACTACTCCATCAACTCCTCGTAGGATGAGCTTACGGCTGGCGTCGTAGAAGACCTGTCCAGGCACGGTGTAGAGGTGAAAACGCGTCTTGAAACCACGGACCGTTCCCAAATCGAGTGGAAGGAAGTCGAAGAAGAGCGTTCGGTCGGTTTCGGTGGCCAGCGAGATCATCTTGCCCTTTTGCTTCTCGTTGGTCCTCTCGAAGATGTGCTGAAGATTGGTAGTCTTCCCGCCTAAACCCGCTCCGTAATATACGATTTTGCAATTAATCTCGCGGGCAGCGAAATTGATGAAGCTCAATTAGTCGTCCTCACAATGAGCCGCATTTCGGCGGGGTTCGTCTTGCGGTAAACAATGCTGAAACCGGTTCTTATACCATACCAGTTTCATGCAATTGCATTGTGCACTGAGGTACTCTTACTGTCGCCCCGGAGGTAACGGATAGTATCCCGCCTTGGCCGTCACGCGCAGCCCCGGACGAGCCACGCGCACTTCGATGTCGCGATAATTCTCAGCCAGAGTGCCTTGCGTGTAATAGCCAAGCGTGTACTGATTGCGTGCGACCAGGGTCACTGCAGAGTAAGCGTTCTCGATCGCTTGCTTGGTGAACTCGCTGAAAACTTCTCCGCCGGTTGCGCTCGCATACTTCGGAAGAATGTTGCCGGTGCCCGTGCCGGGAACATTCACCTGCTCCAGCTTCCGCCAGACTGGAATGCCCGCCGGCCCCACGCCGATCGCATAGACAGAGATCTTGTTGGTCAACAAAATCTTCAACACATCGGCATAAGAGGCGCGGCTGCCGTCTTCTCTTCCATCTCCCACAATCATGATCACGCGACGCCGAGCGGGCTGCACTTTGGAAAGATCGAGCGCAGCCTGCAGTATGGCGTCGTTTAACACTCGACGATCTTTAGGAATAATCGGTATCTGCGGAACGCTTGGATCAAGCGGTCGCCCATTCACTGTAGGACCACCTTCGAACGGACCACCGCTTACAGGAACTCCGCCGCTCTGTTGTCCGCGCTTGGTCTCCACAATGCGATTGAGGGCCGCGGTCAATCGATCTCCAGCGGTGGTGAAACTCGATTCTCTTATGACCGAATTTCCATACGTATAAACAGCCACTTCATCGTATTGACTAAATGCTCCCTGCAAAGCCTGAACACCGGATTGCACTTTGCGCAATGATGTATCCGCCATGCCGACATCAATCAATACCGCCGCCGAAATCGCTAGAGGATCGCTGGTGAAGTAAGTCACCTTTTGGCGCGCGCCATTCTCGTAAACCGTAAAGTCCTTCGGCAGCAGGCCTTCCACCATCTTGCCGTAGCTGTCCTTGACCGTGACCGGAATCTCCACAAAATTTGTAGTGCTGACGAGCTTGTACAAGCGATCAGTATCTGGGGTTACTGGATTGCGAACCGGCTGACTTGCAGCAGGAGGATTGTCACTATTGGCGCTGGCCGAGTTTCCAGCCTCAGGCTGTGCGGGCTGATCTACTCTGGGCTGCGCCGCCGGAGGCGCAGAGTCGTGCGAGCTGGATTCCGGAGAAGCGGGGGGCGCAGGAGGCGGAAAGGTCTTCTGCGGCTGCGGCGCGTCGGGAAGATTCTTCGGCTGGGATTGGGCGCTAACACCCATTGCAACTGCAAGAACGAAGTGGAAAGTCAGCAACAGCCCTCGCCATGGTCCTGCCTGCATTCACTTCCTACCTTTCAAAAGTAAGACCGCCACGATGATCGCCGAGCCAACCGCACGACAAACACACTACAATTGTGTCTAAGCTTAGCAAAAAGCCACCTGTATCCTTATGAAGTTCCAAGACCCGTTCTTTTGCAACGTAATTCGCCGGATTCTCTCATTATTTCTCCTTCCCCTGTGTTGGATGATGCTGGCCTTGCCGTCGGCCTCACAAACTCAGAACCTGCCGCCCCCAACGAGTCCCGACACCGGCCCACAGACCAATAGCGACGAAGGCGCCGGTCCTACCATTCGCGATCGCACTAAAAAGCAGGAGGACAATGCAGTCGAGACCCTGAAGGTCAACGTCGACGTCGTGAGCCTGCTGTTCAACGTGAAGGACAAAGGCGGACACCTGCTTCCCAACCTGAACAAGGACGAGTTTCAGATCGTGGAAGACGGAAAGCCGCAAAACATCAAGTACTTCAAAGCGGAATCGAACCTGCCACTCACGATTGGCATCCTTCTCGACACCAGTTTCAGCCAGGATCGCGTGCTTCCTATCGAGAAAGAAGTTGGCGCTCAATTTCTGCAACGACTGTTGCGCAAAGAGGACGAAGCTTTTCTCATCAGCTTCGACGTGAATGTCGATCTCCTTCAGGACTTCACCAACTCGGAACACGACATTCGCAAAGGAATGAACACCGCCAAGATCAACGGCGGTGGCGCGGTCGGGGGGCTGCCCGGTATCGGGCAGGGGCCAGTGCCTATCGGCAATCCGAAGGGCACACTGCTCTACGACGCGGTCTATCTGGCAGCACACGACAAACTGCGGAGTGAAGTCGGTCGAAAAGCTCTCGTCCTATTAACCGATGGCGAAGACCAGGGGAGCCAGCTCAAGCTGCAAGACGCCCTCGAAGCCGCCCAAAAATCCGATGCCATTGTCTACGTCCTGCTGATCAGCGATAGCGGAGTCGCCGCAGGAACTGGCGCTGGACTCATGAAAAAGCTCTGCGAAGAAACCGGCGGACGCGTGATCCACGTTGGCAACAATCGTGACAAGCTCGAGAAAGCCTTCGACCAGGTTTCAACGGAACTCCGCAGCCAATACAGCATTGGCTACACGCCAACCAACAACAAACATGACGGCACGTTCCGTAAGGTGGAAATCAAGACCAAGGAAGGTTATAAGGTCCAGGCGAGGAAGGGATACTACGCAGCCGCGAGCTGAGTCAAAGCGAGAGACGCAAGCATCCTCCCTCTCCAGTTTGCGCACCGGCAAATCGCGACGAAGGCTAACCAAACAGCATGGAGAAACGCAGCATCCTGCGCCCTACTGAGCACCCACTGCTGCCGAAGCTCTCTCCGCTGACCGCGGTGCGAAGTAGCCCTTACGGCTACGAACCTTGTACTTCTTATTGAGCGCTTCGATATCGATGCTGCGGTATTTTCCATCAGTCAAAAAGTCGGCTGGCTTGTAGGAAACCGCATATTGGCTGCGCAGCTCTTCCTGAATCTGCGAGAAGGCGTCGGAAACTTCTTCGATCTTGAACGGGAAGAAAGCACGTCCGCCCGTGGCGTTTGCGATGACTTCGAGAATCTTGTCTCCACGGCTCTTGGTGCCGCTGACATTCGTGCTGATCGTGTACACAATCACTTCAGCGCGCTGTGCCTCTTCGATCGCGTCGTCGCGCGTTACCCGACTCTGGTTGTCTTCGCCGTCGGATAGCAAGATAATGGCGCGGCGCTGCCCTCCACGGTTGCTCGTTGTCTTGATGAGCTTGTCGTGACAGGCTCCATACACCGCGTCGTACAGCGCGGTGCCTCCGCCCGGACGCAGCATGCGAACGCCCGCGGCGAGCTTCTCCGGATTATTCGTGAAGTCCTGCGTGATCTCAGGAGTCGTATCGAAGCCAATCACGAACGCCTGGTCGCGATCCGGGTGAACGATCTGGTTCAAGAACTCGATCGCAGCCTGCTGCTCAAAACGAAAGCGATCGCGAATCGAGTTGCTGGCGTCTACTAACAGCCCTACCCGAAGTGGGAGATTTGTCTCCGAAGCAAAATTGCGTACGTTCGCCGGCGGCCTGTTGTTGTCGAGAATGCGGAAATCCGCTTCCTTGAGATCCTTGACATAGTGGTTGTGCTTATCAGTAACGGTGAAGACGACATTTACTTCGTTCACTGGAACAACGATGTTGAACGGTTTATCCTGACTCCCTTCAGCTTCGTTCTTATTAGGAGCAGGAGGCGTCTGCGCCTGAGCTGCCGGTTCCGTTTGGGGAACGCCATTCGCCGGTTGATGTGGTCTGAGCTTCGGATCGAGAGTCTCGAGCACCGGCTGCTGTGGCTTAGCATCTTCGGACGCAGGGGGAGCGGCCGGTTGAGCAGGTTGCGGCGGCGGAGCCGGCGGACGTTGCTGTTCCAGAGTTGCTGAAGGCGCCGAAGGCAAGCTGCTGCCATCTTGGGCAGAGGCACTAAACGCCAGAGCCGCAGCCAATGGCGCGATTAGAATTAAACGTGAGACTCTCATCGGAAACACTATTATAGCTGTCCTGAAAACAGGGATGCATGTTACCGATAGCAAGTCGTCTGCCAACACTGCTCCGATTCCACAGCACCTTATGAATATGAATCCTTCAACTCCAGTTTTTTGAGGAAGTTCTGAAGCTCCTCAGGGAGGGGACGCTCAAAATGAAGACGCTCGTGAGTAATCGGATGTACGAACTCCAGCCGGGCGGAGTGAAGAAAATTCCGAGTCAGAGAGAGTTGCTCGTCGCTACCACGATTTTCTCGCTTACTTCGCGTCACTGGCCTTTGCGCCTGCAGCACTCTTGGTGCTCCATAGAGGGTGTCTCCCACAACGGGATGATGAAGTGATGATAAGTGCACCCGTATCTGATGAGTCCGTCCGGTTTCGATGTCCACATCCAGCAGGGCGAATTTGCCGTAACGCGTGTCCAGTTTGCGCCGGATGACGAAATGCGACACCGCCGCTCTCCCGCCTTCACGCCGGGTGGTCATGCGCATTGGACGCAGGCGGTCGCGGCTGATCTCAGCTGAAATCATTCCCTTCTCCGCCGGCCAACCACTCACTAGTGCGATATATTTCTTCTTGACTTGCCGCGACGAAAATTGCGCCGCCAACTTGCGATGCGCTTCCTCGGTCTTCGCCACAACCATCAGGCCACTGGTTTCTTTGTCTAAGCGATGTACGATTCCGGGCCTGGCTTCGCCTCCAAGTTCACTCAACTTTTGAAAGCGAAATAACAAAGCATTCACCAGCGTTCCACGATTGCGCTCCTCATCGCCTGCTCCAGCATGAACAATCATTCCTGCAGGTTTGTTGATAACCGCCAGATATTCGTCCTCGTAAACCACCTCCAGCGGGATGTCCTCGGGAGTAGCTTTCAGTGGCGGACGCTCCGCCTCGCCAAGCACCTCGATCAGTTCGTCGCCATGCAACTTCAGCGAAGGCTTAGCAATCGCGCCATTTACCTGAACCTTTTGCTGCTCGATCAGTTCCTGCACGCGCGCGCGGCTGACGTTCATAAGCGCTGAAGTGAGAAATTGATCGAGACGGCGTCCTGAGTCTTCTGAAGTTGCTCGGAATGCTTGCTGTGCTGCTTTCATGTATTTAGCGGTGACCTAGCGAGCGGCAGGTGTAGGAAGGGGCATCGGCTTCAGCCGTGCCGGTAAGAAGCTATCTCTACCTTCGCTTCAGCCGCTGGGGGTTTTCGGCTGCGACTCGAGTAACAGCTTTGATTCCAAAATGGAAACCTCAGCAGCTAAGGCCTTACTGAAAACAAGGGCCCATCGCCGGCCTGCCTTGAAGTCGTGCTCCCCCTACCGTGAGGCATCTTCCGAGAGTTTATCGAGCAAAATGTATTGCATTCGGTAGGCTCCATCACGCGATCGTCACAAGCTGAGATCTGCGGCTACCCTGCGGACGCGAGCAGAGCACCCACATCACCCCGCCACTAATAACAAGGAGCAAAGCGATGAACTGCGTAGCGCTCATGATCCCGCCAAACATCGATCCTCGGTCAGGATCTGCCCGTAGGAATTCGAGAAAATATCGGGCTACGCCGTAAAGGAATAGGTACAAAGCAGAGATCTGGCCTTCGAAGCTGCGATGACGAAACACCCAGAGCAGTAAAAGAAAGATGAGCAGTTCAACCAGGAATTCGTAAATCTGTGTGGGATGCAGCCGTATGCCGAGCGGTGTACCAGCCCACTTCGCCATAGGATTCGTGAAGGTCACTCCCCATGGCAAATTCGTTGGCTTCCCAAAACAGCACCCGGCTGCAAAGCAGCCAAGGCGCCCGATCGCATGTCCAATGGCGATCCCCGGAGCAAACGAGTCGGCGGTTTTGAGTTTGGGGAGATGGTGCCGCACCGCGTACCAGTAGCAAACGCCAATGGAGAGCAGCAGTCCGCCAGAGAAGACGCCCCCCGACTGCAAAGTATCGAAGCTAAACAGATTCAACGGCAGATCCGGATGCTCCTGCCAGGTCGTGAACAGATACAACAACTTCGATCCCACGATACCGGCAAGGATCGCCACGAGACCCATGTTCCACATCGTGTCCACATCAATTCCCTGCTTACGTGCAAGGTGGACAGTCACGAGAAGCCCGATGATCAGGCCTGAGGCAACAAGAACGCCGTACGTGGGTACGAAGAAATGCCCAATTTGGAAGAGGCGGGGATACACGAAAATTAGCTAAGCTGCTCAGCTCCTATGCCGCTAGCTTAGCAGCTCAGAAGGTTAGGAGCTCAGCAGCTAAATGAAAAGCCAACCCGCGGGGCCGTACCAGGCGGGCCGTTCATGAACCCGTCCTAAGACGGTGGGAACTCTCCGCGGTTCTTTAGGCATTTCCGTACTGGCGGAACTTCGCACACCGAACCGATTTTTCGAGTCGAGCCCCCTGTTCATTGAATGTTGGTTCAATAAACGGTTACCGCCAGTACCTGCTTTGCAGGCTGGCTTCCAGTTCGAATGCTAGTCAAAGCTGAAGGGGATGGCAAGCAACTGGCTTTCGGCGCTCGGCAGCCGGCTTTTAGCCAGTAAAGATTTTAGCGGGAACTCACACCAGCCTTGTTGGCCCAACGCCGAGAGTCGAACGCCGAAAGCCTCAACCGTCAATTCACCCGATCTTCCGATCATCGATAATTTCGTCCAGCATTCCAGAAAGCGAATTGGCGCGCCGCAGGTAGGTGTCAGCGATGCTGTCGTACTTCTTCTTGAGCAGGTGATACTCGTCGGCAATGTTGAGAGCGGCGAGCACAGCGACTCGAAGTGAATCGACTGTTGAAGTTTTCTCTGCCACTGCACGCATTTTCAGATCTACATATTCCGCGAGTTTGACGATGTGGTCCGGATCGGTTCCACGAAGGGTGTAGCCCTGGTCGTAAATCTCTACGCGTATGCTGTCATTCGCTTTTTGTGCCGTTTGAGCTTGACCCATATTCAGGACGCCTCCGCTCCCATCGTATCGAGCTGCTTGAGCATCTTCTCGACCCGACCACGAACGTCTTCACGATCGCGCCGGAGGCCGACCATCTGTTCACGCAGAGTCTCGACTTCTTCCTCGCGGTCTTCGAGTTGTTCACGTAGACGCGTCACATCGCGCTCGGCAATGGCCCGAGCCTCACGTGCCGACTTCAGCAACTCGATTGTCTTGTAAACCTTCTCTTCCAGCGCCTGAAACTCGTCGACGGAGACAGCGGACTCAAGCTCGGGGAGCGCCCTAGCAGACATGAGCACAAAACCTCAAGGAATAATTTTAGTGGCGCGCATTTGGAGTATAGACCACGTGATAGGTGAAGGATGCCTGTGAATTCTGTTGATAAACAGGGAGAAATAAGAAATCGGATCATCGGGTCATCGGGTAAAGTGAAACCTGAGGCTCTCGGCTCTCGGCTTTCGACGTTCTGCCTGCAGTCCATTTCGTTATTATTCCAAAACCGTTCATTGGCCGAAAGCTGACAGCCGATCGCCGACCGCCTGTTCAGAAGACAAATCGGGTGATCGGGTCATCGGGTGAAGTGAAACCTGAGGCTCTCGGCTTTCGACGTTCTGTCTGCAGTCCATTTCGTTATTACTCCAAAACCGTTCATTGGCCAAATGGTGACAGCCGATCGCCGAGCACCTGTCTTTCACTTCACCCGATCACCCGATTCTCCACTCCACTCATGCTGTTAGGACCACGAGAATCGCCTGCTACAATAAAGCGACAGCCCAGTCCTCATGAAGTGTCCCTTCTGCGGTTTCATCAATGACAAAGTAGTGGATTCTCGCGAGACCAAAGAAGGCGAATCCATCCGCCGCCGTCGCGAGTGCATGAAGTGCGAGAAGCGCTTCACCACTTACGAACGCATCGACGAAATCCCGTACATGGTCGTAAAAAAGGATGGGCGAAGGGAGAAGTTTGACCGTCAGAAGCTGTTGACGGGCCTCCTCAAAGCCTGTGAGAAACGACCGATTTCCATGGGAAAGTTAGAGCAAATCGTGAACGAAGCGGAGACCTACGTGATCGATTCTCCAGACCGGGAGCGCACAACGGCTGAGGTAGGAGAGCTGATCATGGAACGATTGAAACAGCAGGATACAGTCGCGTACATACGATTTGCTTCGGTTTACCGCGATTTCAAAGACGTTCGGGAGTTTGGAGCTGAACTCGAGCAATTGATGAGTAAAGAAGCCAAGGCGGCAAAGTCCAAAGCCAGTCCGAAACACCAATAACCCAGAATGATCCATAGAGTGACATTGATCGCCGGCGACGGCATCGGGCCGGAGGTGGTAAACGCAACAGTTCGCGTGCTCGAGGCAACAGGTCCGAAATTCGAGTGGGAGTCGCAGCTCGCCGGCGCGGAGGCTTACGCCAAGACCAGGCAGTATATTCCCAAGGAACTGTACGAATCGGTCGAGAGAACTCGGGTTGCGCTCAAAGGACCAGTGACCACCCCAATCGCAGGCGGCTTTGCCAGTATCAATGTCACACTCCGCAAGAAATTCGAACTGTTTGCAAATTTTCGACCAATCAAGAACCTGCCGGGTATTAAGACCAACTATCCCGGAATCGATCTCGCGATTGTGCGCGAGAACACCGAAGGAGAGTACTCGGGAATCGAGCATGAAGTTGTGCCTGGCGTGGTTGAGAGCCTGAAGATCATTACGGAGAAGGCTTCCACGCGCATCGCGCGCTTTGCCTTTGACTACGCGCGCCGCGAGAAGCGAAAAAAAGTTCACGCCATCCATAAAGCCAACATCATGAAGTTAACTGATGGCCTATTCCTGCGCTGCTGTCGCGATACAGCAGACATCTATCCCGAGATTCCCTATTTTGAACACATCGTCGATAACACCTGCATGCAGCTCGTCATGAATCCATACCAGTACGACGTCATGGTGATGGAAAACCTGTACGGCGACATCATCTCTGACCTGTGTGCCGGATTCGTCGGCGGTTTAGGGCTAGTACCCGGTGCAAATTTGGGACACGAGTGCGCAATCTTCGAAGCCGTGCATGGGTCTGCTCCCGATATTGCCGGAAAAGATCTCGCAAATCCGACGGCGGTCATGCAATCGGCGGTGCTCATGCTGCGTCATCTGGGCGAGAGCGACGCTGCGGACCGCATGCATACGGCGATCGAACACGTTTACCGCGAAGGACAGAAAACAACGCGCGACGTCGGCGGCAAGGTGGGCACAAGCGAATTTGCCGACGCGGTGATCGCTGGATTGGAAACGAGCAAGGAACCGGCCGCTGCCAGCCGCTGAGTCGGCTCCTCCCTTCCTTAATTCATTTTGGGAACCTAATGTAATACTTGAGCACTAAAGGCCTCGCTGACGTCCTTCGGGTAGTGGGCTGATTTGAAAGCCGCCCACTACCTTCGCCATCCCTTGACTTTTGCTTTAATTTCGCCTATAATTTTGCGATGCTTTTGCACACGATTGTTGCCCGGAACTTCTTCCCCGGTCCGATTTCGGCAGATGGCTCATCTGCTGTGTCGCTTTGGAACTACGCCCTAGGTAGCGAGCGTAACGCTGTGCATATTCCGGCGTTACCCTGTGGAAATTTCGGCGTTACCCCGGGGAAGAGGTGGGGTTGCTGCAGGCAATCAACGCCAGTAAGCGCTTTAGAATGTTCCAGAAAGGAATGTTCTCAGCGAATCGTGCAGCAACACTGCAAGGCTTTCGCTAAGCTGAAGCAAATCGACTCCGAGAAAGTGCAATCGTCGGCCCAAAATGAACTGGTCCCTTCTGCTCGCAGTTTCACTGGCATTCTTTCTCAGTGCCTGCAGTCAAAACACTCGTACTATGCCGGCAACGGAACAGCCGAAAGCAAACGAGTCGCCGAGAAAGCTGACGACGGTCGATCCTGCGACCGCAGCCAGCCTTCATGGAACGATTCATCTCCAAGGCTCCGTCCCTGCCCCGGTTGAGATCGATATGGGTATGGATCCGGGCTGCACGATCTCGAACAAGCAGCCAAACTTCAGCCAGCAATACGTCGTTGGCAAAGGTGGAGGACTTGGGAACGTTTACGTGTACGTCAAGTCCGGTTTGGAGGAAAGCAACTTTGCTGTACCTGCTAACCCTGTCCTACTCGATCAGAAAGGCTGCCGCTACGAGCCGCATGTGCTCGCGCTCATGGCTGGACAAATACTGCGGGTTCTCAACAGTGATCTGACGATGCACAACGTGCACGCGCAGCCAAACGCGCCGAGCAACTCGCAATGGAACATCTCGCAAATGCCGAAGGGCGCTCCGATAGAGACGACTTTCCACGATCCCGAAGTGATGATGCCGTTCAAGTGCAATCAGCATCCCTGGATGAAAGCCTTCGTGAATGTGGCTGCTAACCCGTTCTATGCAATCAGCAACGCAAACGGCAGCTTCGAGATTAAAGGACTGCCGCCGGGCGAATACACGATAGGCGCAGTTCACGAAGCCGCTGGCGAGCAGACGCAGAAAATCAGCATAGGAGCCAAAGACACTAAGACTGCCGACTTTACATTTACCGCGCAGTAGCTGAGTGCCGAATGCTGAGTGCTGATTGCTTTGTTAAAATAACTGTTTCCTGCCCGCATCAATACTGAAAGAAGGCGCAGAGCGCGTGAGGTCTGAAGTCGTACGAGCTATCTCCAACCGGTTTCATAGCGGTCTTCACCGCTTTGCAATCGCCCTATCCTGCTGCATTTTTGTTCTGATCGTCGCTGGCGCACTTGTTACCAGCGAGGATGCTGGCCTCTCGGTCCCCGATTGGCCGACGTCGTTCGGCTCTATTTACAAAATCCCGCCAATGGTTGGCGGCGTGAAGTTTGAGCACACGCATCGGATGATCGCCGAGGGCGTCGGTCTACTTACAATTCTCTTTTGTGTGGCAGCGTTTTTGATGGATACGCGGAAATGGCTTCACAATTTGAGTCTCGCGGCGATCGGAACAGTGGTCGCCCAGGGCGCGCTTGGCGGACTCACTGTGCTGATGTTCCTGCCCTGGTACGTATCGAGCGCTCACGCAGCGTTGGGACAAACTTTCTTCTCGATTGCCGTGCTGTTGGCTGTCTTCACTGGACGGGGTTGGATCGAATCGTCCCCGGCGAAATTTGCTGATGACGGCACTCCGGCTACACGTACCTTGGCGGTTCTCGCGATCTGTGCTGTATATCTGCAGCTCTTCCTGGGGGCGGCTTTTCGACATTCGGGAATGAGCATTCTTCCCCATTTGATAAACGCAGTTCTCACATCAGGAATCGTGGCCTGGACTGCCGTTCGCGTACTGAGCCGTCACGGTCAAATCGCCGCCCTTAGACGGCCGGCTATGATCATGATTGCGCTGCTTCTGATCCAGCTCGGATTCGGATTCGCAGCGTACTTAACGCGCGTCGTGTGGGGCAAGAATGCGGTGCAGCCTCTGCCAAGCATGGTGAGTACCACAGTCACCCATGTAGCCATCGGAGCCCTGCTGCTGGCCACCAGTTTTGTGCTGGAAGAGCAGGTTCGTCGACATTTGGTGAAAGATGCTGCAACCCTCGCCGAGTCCTCAATAGCACGAAAGGCGATAAGCGCATGAGCGCCGTTATCCAAGCAGTTCCACCACCCACAGAACTGAGACCGGCGCCTCTTCGTCCGCGCAAGTATTCACGCCTTGGCGATTACGCGATCCTCTTGAAAATGCGAGTGACGTCGCTAGTGGTAATGACTGCATGGACCGGTTATTTTCTCGGCGCTCAACGGGCTCAAACCCCTGCGTTTTCCTGGAAGTTCCTATGCGCCATGCTCGGAATCGGACTAGTCTCTGGTGGCGCCGCGGCCATGAATCAGGTAATCGAGCGCGAAATTGACGGGCGCATGCAGCGAACGCGACGCCGCCCCATTCCGGGACAACGCATAGGCGTCGTTGAGGCGACCGCAGTAGGCATGGTCTGCATTCTTGCTGGCGCAGCTTATCTCGCCATTACTACCAATGTTCTAACTGGAATTCTCAGTGTGCTCACCGCCGCCGCGTACGTTGGCGTATATACCCCGTTAAAGATGCGCTCGCCGATCTGCACGACGATCGGAGCCCTGCCGGGAGCGATGCCTCCACTTCTCGGTTGGACGGCAGCCCGTGGACGCGTCGAGTGGGAAGCGCTCGTGCTGTTCGCAATCTTGTTCCTCTGGCAATTTCCGCACTTCCACGCAATCGCCTGGCTCTATCGTGAAGACTACCGTCGAGCCGGAATCCGCATGCTGCCGGTCGTTGAAGAAGATGGACGCTCCACCGTGCGCGAGGTTCTCGCTTATTCGATGATGCTGGTACCGGTAAGCCTCTTCCCCGGTTATCTGCACATGGTCACAAGAACTTATATTGTCGGTGCACTCATTTTTGGTATCGCATTCCTGGTATTTTCTATCCGCTTTGCGCGTGTTCTCTCAGGTTTGCCGTCCGGTGAATCGGGCAAGCTCGCTCGCGGGCTCCTCCGTGCTAGCGTGCTCTACCTCCCCGCCCTGTTCGCGCTCATGATGATCAACTCCCGGGTTGCGCGATGAAGAGCAGTCCCAATTCGGCCTTGCTTTCTGCGTACGAGGAGACTCAGATCATTGCCAGTCCCGCGATTCAAGTTGAATCGCTTGGCCATCATTATGGAAGCCGTGTCGCCCTGGACGATATCTCGCTCGAGGTTCGGCAAGCAGAGATCTTCGGCCTGCTCGGCCCGAATGGCAGCGGCAAGACAACGCTCTTCCGCATCCTGACAACGCTTATGGTTCCGAGCAGTGGGCGCACACGAATTGCCGGCTTCGATCCCGTGATTCAGCCCAATGAAGTGCGTCGCAGAATCGGTGTGGTAGCGCAAGCGCAGAGCGTAGATGTGAAGCTCACTGCCGCCGAGAATCTGATGCACCAGGGCCATCTGTACGGACTGAGCGGAGCGCAGCTCAAGCGTCGAATCAGCGAGATGCTGGAGCGTGTCGGACTGCCTGAGCGAGCGAAGGATCTAGTAGAAACTCTCTCCGGAGGTATGCAGCGGCGCGCCGAACTAGCCAAAGGGCTGATGCATCGGCCATCGGTTCTGCTCCTCGACGAACCCACAACGGGACTCGATCCAGGTGCGCGTCGCGATTTGTGGTTGTACTTGGACAGCCTGCGGGAACGAGAAGGTGTAACCATTCTTGTGACCACTCACCTGATGGAGGAGGCGGAGCGCTGCAACCGCCTCGCCATTCTCAATCAGGGCAGACTCGTTGGACTGGGAACTCCCGCAGAATTGAAGTCTGAGATCGGCGGCGATGTGATTCAGTTCGAAGCAGAAGATCCGGAAAGGCTGGCTGAGCGGATCCTGCATCGATTTGGCATCGCATGCTCAATTCAGGAAAACACAGTTCGCCTGGAACGAGTCCAGGGACATCGCTTCGCCGCTGATGTAATGGAAGCCTTTCCGGGAGAGATTCGTTCGATCAACGTGAGTCGACCCACGTTAGAAGACGTGTTCGTAAAACGGACTGGGCACCGCTTCTGGACAGAACCGTCCGCGGTAGCGGACGGGTTGAGCATCCGGAACAGATAATGTCGCAAACCGCCACAACATTTCCGCTCCTGACGAGAAGCCAGAAGTCGAACCTCTTGCTGCCTATCGTTTCTCTTTGGCGACGTGAGATCGTCCGCTTCTATCGCCAAAAGAGCCGAGTCGTTGGAGTAATTCTCTCTCCACTGGTCTTCTGGCTAGTGATTGGATCAGGGTTTGGTACGTCTTATCGATCGGGAGCGGGCGATCAACATTACCTGCAATACTTCTTCCCCGGCGCCCTGCTCATGATCGTGCTGTTTACTTCCATCTTCACCATGATGTCGGTGATCGAAGACCGCGATCGAGGATTTCTCTCGTCCGTCCTCGTAGCTCCCGTAAGCCGCTCAGTTATTGTTCTGGGCAAAGTTCTGGGAGGCACGACTCTCTCTGCGGTTCAGGGATTGATCTTTCTAATCTTTGCGCCGGCGCTTGGCGTGCACATCGGAGTGTCTGATTTCCTCCTGGTGGTTCTCTCAGTGTTTTCGATGGCATTCGCGCTCACCGCGTTGGGATTCGCGCTGGCCTGGCGAATGGAATCGGCGCAGGCTTTTCACGCAATCGTCAATTTATTGCTGATTCCGTTGTGGCTGCTCTCAGGCGCGCTCTTCCCCGTAAACGGAGCCTCTGGATGGATTCGCTGGATAATGCGATTAAATCCCCTGACCTACGGACTCGACGTGCTACGCACAGCCCTCTTCCCCGCTACTGCTGCGATGAACCAGTTCTCGCTGGGAACTTCCCTTCTGATTCTGGCGATATTTACCGTCGCAATCTTCTGCGCAGCGTTCGTGATGGTAAACCGCAGAACAACCCAACCTGCGGCCTGAACTGATTGCAGATCGACTACAGCATCTTCCCGCCACTCGATGCCACGCTGAACGGCACCACCGCAATCTTGCTCACCATCGGACACAACTTCATCAAGCGCGGCGTCGTGGCCAGGCATCGCGCAACCATGATCGCTGCCTTCGTGACCTCTTCCGTTTTTTTCGGCTGTTACCTCTACTATCACTTTCATGTGGGGTCGGTGCACTTCCGAGGCAGAGGATGGTCGCGTCCGCTGTACTTTTCCATCCTGATTTCGCACACTGTGCTCGCGGCACTGGTAGTACCAATGATTTTCATCACACTCATCTTCGCACTGACCAACAGATTTGACCGTCACCGTCGACTCGCGCGTTGGACATATCCCATTTGGATGTATGTGTCAGTCACCGGCGTGATTGTCTACCTGATGCTCTACAAGCTATTCGTCTGAAGGCGTTGGCCATCGCAAGCCTTCGCCGGGCAAGGGCACGGATGCTCCGTTGAATAGCTACGCCTCGCGGTGCAGGCGCCTCGCCCGGCGTGTCTGGAATCCTATCGATGACCCTCAAATTTCATGACTCCACTGACTCTTTTGTGTTAGAGGAATCACCTAGACGTGCCTAAGAGTTTTTCCGCAAGTCCCTAGAGTCCTACGCCGATGTAGCGAGAGTAGATCGAAACCTACCGTGAATTCAGTCAGTTGCGTTCCCGAACTGGCAGGAGTTTACGGTGCAATTTTCTAAGGTTTTAATCAAATTCAGCGCGGCCGCGATTGCGGTTGGCTCAATTGTGGGTTGTGGCTCCGGATCGGCAAAGCCTTTCTCAGCCGGAAGCGCCAATAGCAGCATTAACTCAAATTCCAGCTCCGGATCGAATTCCAGCAGCTCGTCTTCCGCTTCAACGCCGGGCACGACCGCGTCGAACTCTGCCCCGACGACTCCACCTACACCGATCACGGTTCCGCCAACGCCTGCCGGCGCGGATCCCGCTGGCACAATCGTCTACGGCAGTCTGCAAACTCAGCCTGGATGGCAGACCTGCGGCGGCTGTGGCAATATCGGCGGCGTCGGACAGGGGCCCGACTATCATATGACCCAGGGTGTTTCGAATCCCAGTCTGAGCGGGTCTGCAGCTGACTTTTACGTAAATGGAGGCCCAGCGTACACGGGCGGCTACTACTTCATCGAGCAGCCAACGATTCCCAATCCGGTCAGCTACTTGCGCTACGATTTTGACATGTTCGTGCCCGGGCAGTATGCAAGCGCTCCTCAAGCAATCGAATTCGAGGCCCAGCAGACCACCAACGGCAATACGTACAACTTCGCCTGGCAGGCTGACTATGCCAGCAACACCTGGCGCGTCTTCAACTACACGACGAAGGAATGGGAAGGCACAGGAATCCCGCTACAGCGCTTTGCCCCTGATACATGGCATCACATTTCTGCGGTATTCCATGCGGCAGGGACGCAGGCGATTCATGATTCCCTCACCGTCGACGGTAACACGATGGGCGCAAACATTAGCCATCAAGCGACAGCCACCGGCACTCGCCTCGAGTTCACGGCAGGATTCCAGGTGGATCTGAACGCCAGCAGCACTCCGTATCACGTGTACGTAGACAATATAAAGGTGACGGCGACGGATTAGGCTCGCCCAACAGTGTGTCATTCAAAACCGCTGCCGTTTGGCGGCGAGGAATCCCCACCGACTGCCACTATGCCGGCAGGTGCTAGAGGTTGGCCCTTGGTTTTTGTTAACTGACACACCTCCCACGCAAGGAATCTCGAATCAATTCGGCAGTTTGGAAGTCCGTAGAGATTCCCTTCACCGCCAAACAGCGGCGGTTCGGAATAACAAATCGCGCCGATGGTGAATTTCCTGGGCGTTTGTTATATTGACCGCACTTCTTTCGTACCGGAGCAGCGGCATGGCCAAGAGCGTTAACAAAGTGATCCTCGTGGGAAATCTGGGAAAAGATCCCGAAGTCAAGTACACGTCAACCGGCACGCCCGTCGCCAAGTTCACACTCGCGACGAACGAGGGCTACAAGGACAAGAGCGGGCAGTGGCAGGAACGCACTGAATGGCACAACGTCGTTGCCTGGCAGAGGCTCGCCGAGATTGTCGGCGAGTACGTAAAGAAAGGTTCCAAGGTCTACATCGAAGGACGCCTCCAAACCAGCTCCTGGGACGACAAAGAGACTGGACAGAAAAAATACAAAACGGAGATCATCGCCAACGATCTCGTTTTGCTTAGCGGACGCGGCGAACCTGACGCCGAAGGCGCATCCCGCGGATACTCCCGCGGCGCCACCGCCAGCGGTGGCAACCTCGACCAGAGCCAGCAACATCACGAGGAGCCAGCCCACGCCACCCAGATTCAAGACGAAGATATTCCTTTCTAACCAGCCTCTAGTAGAGACGTAGCATGCTGCGTCTCTACCATGCTCTCAATCGGCTGCAGCAGCTCTGATCCAACGTAATCTGCTGGATTTTCATCCAATCATTTGAGCTTTTGCTCAATTTTTTCATCGGAAAATCCTTGTCTCTTATATGCAAGTTTCTTTCGGAGCTATTCAGCGTTTCTGTCTTTTTGTCGGCACTATAGTTCTCCTGAATCTCTCAGGATGCGCCGGTTCGCATCGCACTGATATCGCTCGCACGCTGCGATCAGAATTCTCCGCACCTGAAGGCAGTCCGCAGATCATCGCTGCGTATCAGCCATGGTTCGGACGTTCTGGACACATCGACGTCGGGTACAACTCGCAAGATTCGAACGTTCTTGCCCAGCAGGTCGAGCACGCGAAAGACCTCAACATCAAAGCGTTCGTCGTGAACTGGTATGGACCCTCACACGACTTCGAGGACCGCAGCTACGCCGCGCTGCAACGAGTTTCATCTGAACATGGATTCAAGACGGCCATCATGTACGACGAAAGCGTGGACGATCCCAGCCGCGCCACCCAACAAGCAATCTCCGATCTGCAATACGCATACGAGCACTACATCGGCCCGAAGTCCTCAATGCCTGCGGGTGCTTATCTGTCCTACGACGGCCGTCCCATGATCTTCGTCTTTCCCAAATCGGGAGACACAGACTGGAAGCGGGTGAAGCAGGCCGTGGATGGATGGGAGCATCCGCCCATTCTCCTTTATGAGGATCAAGACGCAAAAGATTGGGGCGCCTTCGACGGCTACTACGCCTGGGTTTCACCGGGAAAAAAGGGATGGGTCAAAGACGGGAGCAACTGGGGCCGCAGCTATCTCGAGGACTTCTACAGCAGAATGTCGAAACAAACCGAGAAGATCGCAGTAGGCGCCGCATGGCCTGGCTTCGACGACTCCAAAGCGGAATGGGGCCAAGGCCGCAAGATGGACGCCCGCTGCGGCAAAACCCTCGAAGACTCCCTCAACCTTCACCGCCGCTACTTCCCCGCCGATCGCCCGCTACCGTTCCTCATGATCGTTACCTGGAACGACTACGAGGAAGGAACAGCCATCGAACGCGGCATCGCCGACTGCGGAGGCAAGACCGAAACAGCACAGCGCGCTGGCGGATAGAACCATTCGCGGTAGCGAATGGGTCCACGGCCACCGACACCAACAACATCCACCACCTATAATGTCCCCATGCTCGACGAACTCGATTTCCGTCGCAAGGCCGATGTGGCCGTAGAAGACCTGAAAAAGAGCTTGATCGCAGCCGAAGACGAGGCCGCGATTGAAGTCGAAGAACAGAATGGCGTCCTGAACGTCGTCTTCGAGGAACCACCCGCGAAGTTCGTCATTACTCCCAACACCCCAGTTCGCCAGATATGGATCTCAGCTCTCTCCACGAGTTTCAAACTGGACTGGTCCGAAACCGAAAATGACTTTGTCCTGGAAAAAACCGGCGAACGGCTCAAACCGCTCGTCGGAAGACTAGTCAACGAACAACTCGGGGAAGAGGCGGTGTCCTTGTCCTAGTCTCAGAGCAATGAACAAGCAATCGCGGCAGCCCGTCTTGGTCTTGCATGCAGCGCGAAGCTGTTCTGTGCCAGCCTTGTTAATCGTCCCAAATATGCACGGGGCCGACTCTCGTATCCTTATCTGTTGTAATCCTTTTGTCATGGACGGAAATACGGATGCCACGAATTGCAGGTCTCGAGAAAAATCAGGCGCCCTGGCATTTGCGCTGGTTTTACGGAGCAATGAGGAAGATGTTTGGGCGGGATCTCACGCCGGCAAAGATCCAGATGCGTGTGCCTGGAGTGGTGTGGGGCAGCATCGGCATGGAGGCCGGACTGAGCAGAAAGCGGCGTGTCTCCTTGCGCTATACGCAGTTGAGCAAAGTGCGAGCCGCATCACGGATTGGCTGTCCGTTTTGAGTGGACATCAACTCTGCCGTGGGCAGAAAAGCAGGACTCAGCGACGCCAAGCTGGCGGCCATACTTGGTGAAGATCTTAGCGGCTTCAACGACGTGGAACGGATGGTGATTGAGCTTGCGGATGCGCTCACCAATACTCCGGCGAACGTGTCGGACGAACTCTATGCCAGGCTGCGCAATCAATTCTCGGAGGAACAGTTGATCGAGCTTGCGGCGCAGGTTTCATTTGAGAACTATCGCGCACGTTTGAACCGGTTGTACAACGCGGAGAGCGATCATCTATATGTGGCAGAGAATCGATGATCAAAGAAGTAGTACCATTGCCGACAGTGCACGGGTGGCAGGGATCGGGTGATCGGATCGCCTCCACTCGAGCAACCGCAAATGCGGCGCTCGCTGGGACCACGTTCATCGCGCAATCGGGAGAAGTGAACAATCAGTAGCGTTCGCGAGGCTGAAGCCGTCGCTTTCCCCGACTAGAGTCTCGGGTTTCCAGCAACACAGAACATTGCTATTTTGGAATTGCTTCTTCAGTTTCCTGAAATGGAATGGCATATGAGCATGAGGACGCACAGGGTTATAAGAGCGGTCCAGGGATGCCGCCGCTCAAAGAAATAGACACCGCAAGTCTGCAGACCTTGGCAGGTTTCTGAGATTTTCGTACGAAAACAAAAAAAAACCGGGCGAGGGCGCCCGGCGCTTCGTTCTTTACTCTGAATCAGTGCCCATCGAGGCATCCGCGCTGGCCTGAGCTGTTCGGGTAGCCGGTCCCTGTGTCGTAGGCATGGTTTGACCACTCCCCTTGAAGTTTCCACTCGGACCCGTTAGTAAATGTCACTAAAGGTACGTTGAAGGTCCACGCGCATTTGTCGCCATTTTCATTTCCGGAAGCGTCGTACCAGCCGCCGTTGCGCGGATCGGTTCTCGCTTCGGAGAGTTCGTGGGCACTCACGTTGGCTAGTGCTGCGAGCCCCTGTGAATGGCGCCCCGAACGGTCTTGAGGATCGCAGCCAGAATCGCTGTCGAGGTCAAAGAAGAAGGCAATCTGTACCGGGGTTCCTCCACAGCTCCCATAACTGTGCCAGGCACAGTATCCGGCGTTGCCTCGCTTGATGTCGGTGTAGACCGGGTAGTATCCATCTGCAGCTGGATTCGGTACCACCTTGCAGACTTCTGCAAGGATCGGCGAGACCTGGTTTCCTCCCGTGGCAGCGGTGGTATCAATCACGTAGCCACCATATGAATTGTTGGGCCCAACCTGCCCGTTGCTGCCGTTGTATTCGTCAGAGGTCTTGGCGTAATTCGAGCCGCTGAAGCCGAGGTAAAACGACTCTAAGCCTGAGATCTTCGGATTCGCAGAGGTCCAGGTTGTGCCCCAGTAAATTGCGGTCACGAAGGACGAGTTCATGATCGCGCCGTTGTGCCAGCTCATGTCCGGGCTGCGGTGGGAACGAGCAGCGTGAGCGAACTCCCGCGCCCAGTGAATACCCATCATCGGCGGTTCGTGGGTCGGTCTTGCTTCCAGCTTATCGACTTGTCTGCGATCCTGAGCGGTTAGGCTGCACGGATTGATTAACGCAACGGCCACGAGGACTGCCGCCGACAGGGTTTGTACCAAAACGGAACGGAACTTCATACAGTGGAGCCTCCAGGGACCTAAAAGGGATGTGCCTCTTACGGGAGCAAACCAGCTCGTGAGAAGAAGCCGCATAAATAGAAAAGAAGAGAGGCAACGAACGACCTGATCGGACGGGAACGCCAGCGAAGCAATCGCGCCAGCCAAGTTGCGGGACAGAGTAGCTGAATTGAGTTGTGGAATTCAAGGCGGGAATTGTGTGACCCAAATCAGTACCGCCCCGGCAGCAGACGATGAGCGCTTCACATGATCGGAGCAGCACTACATTCCACGGAACCTGCCCTAGCGCAGGCGATACTGATCAACTTCGGCGCGCGCCTCCGGCTGCTCGTTCCAGTGCAGCCAGTACTTCTTAAAATCCATCATCATTTCCTGGAGCTGGTGGGCAGTGTCGGGCTTGGTGAGATAGCCGTTTGCGCGGAGATCATAGGCGCGGTTCACATCGACCGAATGGCGGGAGGAGGTCAGCATCACAACCGGAATGCGGCTTAGGCCGGGGGGTTGTGATCGAAGCCACTCCAGTACTTCAAAGCCGGTGCGGCGGGGGAGTTTGATATCAAGGAGAATGACGTCGGGTAAGGGGTGAGTCTCACGATCGTCGAAGGGCGAAACGCCACTGAGATAATTGATCGCCTCTTCACCATGCTTGAGCCGCCAGAACTTGAAGTCGAAGCCCGCCTTCTCAAACGCCCGTTTAATAAGCAGGGCGTCACTAGCTTCATCCTCAATCAGCAAAATGTTACGTTGCGCAGACATATTCACGCCGAAGGAAGCCGGATTTCAAAGGTGCTGCCTTTTCCCATTTCGGATCGAAGACTCACAGTGCCGCCCATGCGAATAATTCCCCGCCGCACAATAGCGAGGCCAATCCCGGTGCCGGGATACTCTTCCGCATTGTGCAGTCTCTCGAAAACCTGGAATATCCGCTCCTGGTGTTGGGGCGCAATTCCGATTCCCTGATCCGTGACTTCAATGCTTACATAGTCGCCACGCCTGCAGGCATGTATTGTGACAGAGGGCGGAGTTTCCGGCTGGGTAAATTTCACCGCATTCGTCAGCAGATTGGAAATCACCTGCCGCAGAATCGGCTTGTATGCTCGTATCGCTAAGGCAGGATTTGCTGAGACGGACACCCTTGAGCGCGCATCCCTGTCCAATTCGTTACAGGCATCCGAGACTACAGACCTCACGTTGACTGCTTCCAACTTGAATTCGATTCGGGAGAGGCGGCTGTAAGTAAGCAGATCCTGAATCAGCCGGTTCATTCTCATGGTTGCTGTGACGATGTGCCGGAGCGATTCTTTGACCTCGTCCGGCAGCTCGCCGGCGAAATCCTGGAGCATGATATCGGCGAATCCTTCGATGGCTCTGAGCGGCGCACGCAAGTCGTGCGAGACGGAGTAGCTGAACGCTTCCAGCTCAGCATTCGTCTGCTCGCGCTCTTTGACTCTGAGTTCGAGCTCTTTGGAGTGCTGCTGAAGTTGGTGGACAAGAGCCTTGCGATCGGTGACGTCGCGGGTGATTTTGGAAAAGCCGACGAGAGTACCAGCTTCGTCCCGAATCGGTGTGATCGCAACGCTCGACCAGAATCGCTGGCCGTTTTTGCGCACACGCCAGCCCTCGGCCTCATAGTGTCCGTCTCGAGCGGCGGTCTCAAGCACCTGTGCCGGCAGATTTGCAGCTACATCCTCCGGAGTGTAGAACTTCGAGAAGTTCTGGCCGATGACCTCCTCAGCCTCATAGCCCTTTAACCGCTTTGCGCCGGAGTTCCAACTGGTAACCCTGCCCTCCGGATCAACGGAGTAGATTGCGTAATCGGTAATACCTTCAATGAGCCGGCGGTATTGCAGCTCCACTTCCCTGCGATCGGTGAGGTCGCGCGTGATCTTGCCAAAGCCAATCAGCCTCCCGCTCTCATCGAGAATCCGGGTGATGATGACGTTGGCCCAGAAGCGGCTGCCATCTTTTCGTAAGCGCCAGCCTTCATCTTCGAAGCTTCCCACTTCGGCAGCGACCTTGAGTTCGTGTCCTGGCTTGTCCGTGACTAGATCGTCAGGCGGATAGAAGAGTCTGAAGTTTTTACCGATGATCTCGGCTGTTTTGTAACCCTTGATTCGTTCGGCGCCGGGATTCCAGGAGGCGACATCTCCTTCGGGAGTTAAGAGGAAGATCGCGTAATCCTTTACCGAATCTACAAGCGTGCGGAAGACGTGTTCGGAGTGGAGTGTCGTTTCAGGTGTAACTGAAGTGCGACGTATTGAAGCCAACATAACCTCGAAGTTGCAAATTTGTGGTCAGGCGACCACATCGGATCAGCTACTCTCAAGCAAAATGCCGGATTAAGCAGGCTCCGCTGGAAGTCGGTTTGCATTCAACCAGTAATTGAGAGTCTTGCTGAGTAGATCGCTCATCTCCGCTGATGTGCTGGGTTTTACCAGGTACCCACAAGCTCCCAAACCGTAAGCCGAACTTATTGCTGACGGACTGTCACTGCCACTGAGAATCACAATCGGCGTCGAATGCAGTTGAGCGTGTCTCTTAAATTCGGAGATTAGATCCAGGCCGCTCATGCGTGGCATGGTCAGATCCATAAGCACGAGAAACACGCTTTCCTCGGGATCGGGACGAAAACGCTGAATCCAATCCAGCGCCTGTTCCCCGTTAGTTACCACTTCGAGCGCTACGTTGGGAAATTCCTTCTTGAGCACTCGCCCGATGCCGAGCGCGTCGATCTTCTCGTCCTCGATCACCAGCATCTTCTTGCGCACACCGCCTCCGAGCAAAGCAAACATTGTATCTCTGCCGGGCAGATGGCGGGCGCCCCCTATGGGATGGCTGCAAGCTCTTTGGTGTTGCTGAAATGTGATCCACGGCAGTGAGCTTCACAAGCGTGCTGATCAGTTTTTCCGGGTCACCTTACTGACAAATGCCGATGAGTAGGGACCAATGTCATCAGATGGCCAGTCCAGCTCCGAAAGGATAAGAATGGCGGTTTTCGGGAACTTGGACTTCAGCTGTTTCGCTATTTGAACCGCTGAGAGGGAAGCCTTGAGCCGGTAATCCAGAGCGACCACATCATGAGTCGCCTCCGGCATCTTTAGTGACCCATTTCCAAGGAAGACCGGGACGACATTAATGGTCCTCAAATCGTCATCAAATGGTCCTCGCTCAATGACCGACTGGTACAGCTTGAAGTGCTGTGGATCATCATCGAGAAAGAGAACCGTTGAGCGTTTTCCGAAATCCTGGTTCATTGGCGGTTGAAGTGTAACTTATATGTTTACACGAGCTCGGCCGCCTACGGCGCGCGCTTGCCATGACTTCGCACGCACGTGGCTGCGGAAGACTATGAAAGAATCCGTTTCGGGGGCATTGGTTGTCTACTCTGTGTATTCAGCGCCTCCGCTTTTGGACAGCAAATGGCGTCACAGACTGCGTCACCAAAACGCGTCGTAATCGCCGCCAGCACGGTTCTCGATGGCAAAGGACATGTGCTGCACGACACGCGCATCGTCGTTGAGGGCCCGAAGATTGTTGCCATTGATCCCAACGCCGCACCAGTGGATTACGATCTGCGCGGGTTGACTGTCCTGCCGGGATGGATCGACTCGCACGTGCACATCAGCTGGAGCTTCGGTCCCGACGGAAGAAACGTAAACAGCGGAGGCACTACGCAGGAGGCTGTGTATCAAACCGCGGCGAACGCATGGGCCACGCTGATGGCCGGCTTCACCACAGTGCAGAGCGTGGGCTCGGCGCTCGACGCTCCATTACGGGACTGCATCGCGAAAGGCCAATTACCCGGCCCGCGAATCATCACCTCGCTTGAGCCGCTCATGGGCCAGGGCGAAAAGACAGGGACTCCGGACGAGATACGTGCCTGGGTGCGCAAACAGAAGCAAGCGGGAGCGGACCTGATCAAGATATTTGCTTCCGGCGGCATGCGTCAGAATGGCATGACACTTTCGCAGGAGCAACTGAACGCCGCTTGCGACGAGGGGAAGAAGCTCGGCCTGCGCACGCTGGTGCATGCTTACCGCGACGCGGTCCGCGCTTCAACCGTTGCCGGATGTACCCAGGTCGAGCACGGCCTCGGAGCCACGGACGACGATCTGAAGCTGATGGCCCAAAAAGGGACATACTTCGATCCTCAGGCTGGGCTGCTTCTGAAGAATTATCTGGAGAACAAGGAAAAGTTTGTCGGCACGCCCTACTTCCCTCCCACACTCGACGGTTTTGCCCCCATGGAGCAGATCATTCCAATGAACCATGATGTAATGCGGCGAGCCGCAAAGACTCCCGAATTGAAAATCGTCTTCGGCACGGACGCGGTGGCCGGCATGCATGGACGAAACGCTGAAGAGTTTGTCGAGCGCGTGCGCGAATGTGGAGTCAGGCAGATATTGTCGCCCTTCAGGGCGATCCGCTGAAGGATATTAGGGGCGTGCGGCGGGTGGCGTTTGTGATGAAGGGCGGAATGGTTTATAAGGACACGGCGCACAATCAAAGTACGTGATCCCAGTCGCCGGAAGTGAACGCCGAGGGCGCGGCATTCTCGTAGCCCATCGGCGTGAGCCATGGGTTCAGCGTGCAAGAACATTGTCGGCTCTTAGGACGCCAGCCCGAAGTCCATGGACCAAAACGGAAGAGGAATGGCCCGCCTTCGGCGCTCGTGACCTAGGCTCCATTCACTTTGAGGGACTTCATCCTGTCTCTGGATTCCGCGCTGGCCCACGATGCTGCAGCTCTTGCTCAACCTTGTCCAGCCAACGAAGTTCCGTTTT
This sequence comes from Acidobacteriota bacterium, assembly GCA_003225175.1. Lineage (NCBI taxonomy): Bacteria > Pseudomonadati > Acidobacteriota > Acidobacteriota bacterium. The sequence continues at coordinate 103,925 of QIBA01000032.1, read as the reverse complement.
GAACTGCTCGAGTATTAGCTTCAGCATCCAGACCGCCTCGTGATACGGGTGCCCCAATTCGCTTAGCACGGAGTGCAATACTTCTTTTTCGCGCATTAGCTCTGATTCCAGGAAATTTCTTCTGCGCTGGATCTGTCCTTCGAAGACCCCCGGGCGTGCCAGCCACGAGAGAGCGACCCAGGTGAGAAACGGGGGCCGTTCGCGCTGTGTGGTCCAGTCTTCGCGCTCAAGAGCGTCAGCGAGGGCGGCTCGTCCATCGGCGGTCGCGGCGAGGACGTTGCGCTCCGGACCCGCGGCGGGTTTCTTCGTTGCCTTCGTTCGCAGAAATCCCAAGCTCTGCAATTTGTCTAAGCTGTAGTACACCTGCGGTCTTGAGATTCCTGCCCAGTCCCGGATTTCGCGGCGTTCCAATTCGAGATTTGCTTCATAGCCATGCATCGGCCGTTCCGAGAACAGGCTCAGCACGACCAGGTCTGCAGTTGTGAGGTCCAGCTTGCGCTTACGCTTTGCCACGCCTCGCCTTCCGCTTGCGGCTCCAGTACCACCATACAGACTTTTCTGGCGCCAATCGTGGACTGCGCGCTTGCGCGACGGCGGCCTGAAAGACATCGAGGCAGCAAATGTCCTGTGTCTCTCCGGTCAACTCACATAGACGTCGGTACATCTTGCTCGGATTGGACTTGGCAAGCTGAGCAACGCTGCGGATTCCCAGCAGCTCGAAATCGCGCAGCGTCGCAGGACCAACGGAGATCAGGTCCTGCAAATTGCCCGCTCGTTTAAGGGATGAGATTTCAATTGACGCGGCCATACAGCTCCTGTACTGTTTTTGTAGTAGTCTAATTTAGACTAGGCGGGCAATGCAAGCTTCTCATCGGCTGCCCACGCCAGCTCGAGGCTTAGAAGCTCAGCAGCTTAGGAGCTCGCAACTATATGCACATCAAGAAACTCACGCCCGTGCTATACGTGGATGAGATTGAACCGTGCGCAGAATTCTGGACTGAGCGCTTCGGATTTCAGAAGACGGTGGAAGTGCCGGATGGGGATCGTCTTGGATTCGTAATCCTGCAAAAGGACAATTGCGAAGTTATGTATCAGAGCTTTGCCAGTGCAAGGAAGGATGCTCCCACGATCGCAGGTGAGATCGAAGGAGGCCGCGCATTCCTGTATATGGAAGTTGAGGAACTCGAACCGTTTATCGCAGCAACCAAGAACGCGAATGTCGTGCTTCCTGTGCGCACAACCTTCTACGGAGCCACCGAAATTGGAGTGAAGGATCCTGCAGGACATGTAGTCGTCTTTGCCGAGATCGCCGCCCAGCAACAGCACTGAACAAGTAGACGGAACCGGAGACGACGGCCCAGCGAAAGAGTTCGGACACGCTCGATGTCCGTGGGGATCAGCTCGTCCCCGCTAGTGCGTTGCAATGATTTCCCTTTCGTAATGCGCTGATACGTGGTTGCGTTCATCCGTCGCGCATTTTACCGCCATAATTGCTGGAGCATCATCTCCCCCAGGCGTGAATCCCGAAAAGGAACCTTAACCTATGTTGAAGCGGAATTGTGTGTTCGCACTCGTATTGCTGATGATTGGAGCTTCGGCGTCCTTCGCCCAATCCACGCCAGCGTCCTTGACGCTGCGTATGCCGGACCGGGGCTTCAGTTCTTACACGACGCTGTCGCAAAGCTATGACTCCTCCGCCAACTGGTCGAGCATTATTGATTCGACCGTCAGCTATAACTTCAACAAGGTTTTCGGCATCTCCCTGGGAGCGCCGTTCTATCTCGCTTACAATCAGCCGCTCTTCAATGGCACGACTACCACCACACAGACGGGTGGCACGACTACGCAATTCACTCCGAACTCCGGCTACAACGCGATCGGCGACATGCGCTTTGGGTTGAGATTCGCGACGCCGACTCCGGTAATCAAGTACGTGGTCACCGTAACGGGCACCGCGCCTACGGGTGATACATCGCTCGGGCTCAGCACTGGTCGTGCAACTGCCGATTTCAACAACCATGTGGAGTTCGACCTTGGGCATTTTTCTCCACTTCTCGATTTGGGAATTGCTAACTCTAATGCGCTCGTCAATATGGTGAAGCGTCCGTATACAACGCTGGGCGTGCTCTCGCACTACAAGGCGGGGCTCGGACTTCCGCTCGGCAAACGGTTAAATCTTGAGCTTGCAGGTTATGAGAATCTGCCGCTCGGACTGCAGAAGCTCTACAGCCAGGAATTCAATCGCGGAACGGGTTCTGTCTCCTCTAGTGGGAAAGGAAAGTCTGCGCCGATCTACGAGCAGGTTGCTGCGGCTATAGGAAATGGATTCACGGAAGATAACGGCTTTACTACTGGTCTGAACGCAGACCTCGGCCGTCGTATGGATCTCGGCTTCACCTACGATCGCAGCGCACGGCAAAAGCTGGATAGCTTTGCATTCAGTCTTGGCATTCGCATCGGCCACGCTCCGGCGCATTGATAAAATCGGGCGGCTAGCTCCGCGATGCACTGCAACTGCTGTTTGCCAAGGGCCCACTGACTATTCGCATCGCAACGCCACAATTGGATTCAGCAACGAGGCACGACGCGCGGGAACGAAGCTTGCTGCCACGGCAATCGCCGCAATGCCCAGCAACGGCATGATGACGCTGATGGGATCTCCTGGCTCTAAGCCGAAAAGCATGGCTTTCAGGAAGCGTGCGCCGGCTAACGCGATAGGCAGGCCTAGAAGCGTTCCCAAGAGACACAGCATGAGGCTTTCGCGAATGATCATCCACAGCACCTCGTGCTGTTGCGCGCCTACGGCCATGCGACGCCGATCTCAGGCGTGCGTCGCACGACTTTGTATGCCAGCGTCGCGTAGAGTCCGGTGGCTACGAGTACTACTGCAAGCACACCGAAGAAGATAGCTAGCCTGGCGAACAAACGGTCTTGAGATAGTGATTCTGCAAACTGCTCCTCCTGCAGTTTCGGTTCGAGGAGGGCGAGGTCGGGCGCGAACTCATTCACTGCCGACCGCACCGTCGGCAGGAGCGCGGCAGAATCTCCCGCTGTCCGAAGTTCAACCTGCATGGACATCGTTCCCGGCACTTGTGTGAACGGGAAATATGCCATGGGAATCATTTCTTCACGTACGCTTGTGTACTTGCTATCGGCAGCCACTCCCACGATTGTGTAGCGCTTCGAGTCGGGATTATGCCCGAATGACACAATGTGCCCAAGCGCGATCGAATCGGGAAGATAGCGCTTAGCGAAGGTCTGATTCACAACCACGACCTTGGGAGCTTCGGAAGTATCGGCATCGCTGATGTCGCGCCCGAGGTATAGGAACGGCGAGAGTGTGAAAGAAGTCGGAGCCGACGCTGTTCCATCGCATGCGTGACCCATCACTGACTTTCGGCTTTTGGCCGTCTACATAAACACTCGTGTTGCTGCTCCAGCCAACGCCAAGCCTCTGGCGCATGAGGGTCGCCGATTCCACTCCGGGTAGCGCCCGGATTCGTGCGATCAGCGCCTGAAAAAAGCCAATGCCTTCGGCATCGTTGTGTATCTGCTGCTGCGGCGTTAGTCCAAATACAAGCAATCCCGAAGGGCGAAGACCTAGGTTTAACGTTTCGAGGTTGTGCAGTGTCCGCACCAGCAGACCGGCTCCGACGAGCAGCACGAGGCACATAGACATCTGCAGGGCTACGACGAGCTGCGCGCTGCGATGAGATTTCCGGTCCTGGTAGGAGGTCGCGCTCGAGGTTTTCAAGGCCAGGCCGATCGGCACTCGCATGGCACTGCGGAACGGCACCAGACCGAAAATGAGCGCCACGACTACCGAGATTCCCAAAGTGAAAAGCAGTACTGTCGTATTCGGAGCGAGGCTGCGATCCAGCAGCGACCATCTGGCGAGGGCTCCGGTTGCCCAGATTGCGAACAGCCATCCCAAAGCGGCACCAGTGGCAACCAGCAAAAAGCTCTCCGCGAATAGTTGCAGGAATATGCGCGTGTCCGCCGCCAAGGGCCATGCGCAGGCTGAACTCTCGTTGTCGCGCTGCGTTTCGCGCAACCAGCAACATCGCGACATTTCCGCTGGCGATCACGAGCACTAGAACTACCATGCCCATCAGGATTCTTAAAGGCTGTTCGTATGTCTCGCGCATTCCTTCCATACCACGCGTGTCGCTGAGGGAGAGGGTTGGAGGTTTATCGTACCCTTCGAGATCGTCTGCGGAGAGCCCTTCATAAGCTGCTTGCCGGAAGATGGGATTCAGATACGCGGCTGCTTGTTCTTTACTGACTCCCGCCTGCAGCCGTCCAACTGTCAGCAGGAACCACCACTTTGCGCCGTAAAGATGGCTTCGTTGCCCCTTGCAGTCGACGTGCGTGAGACGCCCCAAGGCTTGACGTCGTCGCTGATCTGGAATGGGACCCAGACGTCGGTTGAGCTGCCGCGATGGAGTCCCACGAACCCTGGCGCAGCGATTCCTACGATGCTGAACGGCACTCCCTTAATAAAGAGAGTCTGGCCGAGCACAGCGGGACTGCGTCCGAAGCGCCGTGTCCAGAAGTCGTAGCTCAGGATGGCGATTTGAGCATGTTGTTTTTCGTCGGAAGGATCGAAGATTCGACCTCGGCCAGCCCTCACTCCCAATCCCGAAAAGAAATTACCGCTGACCATGTCGGCCTTAAGCTCTTCCGGCTCGGAACCAATGCGCGCGGGAACACCTCCGCTGGTGGAAAGAGGAACCCATGCCATTAGATCCGAGAAAATGCGCTTTTCGTTCCGCAGCGCTTCATAGACCTGCATGCGCATCGAGGTGTCGCCGTATCCGGTTTGTCCGCCGGGGAAAACTGAGGTGTGCAGATAGACAAGCTGCTGGGAATCGCGGACTGGAAGCGCGCGCAAAAGTACGGCATCCATCACGCTGAAGACGGCGGTGTTTGCTCCAATTCCAAGTGCCAGGGTGGCTATCACAACTGCGGTGAATCCCGGCGCCTTCCGCGGCTGTCGCAGAGAAAACCTTACAGCTTGCAGCACACTGTCAACTGTACTCCGCCTACTTATCCCCCCGCCATTACTGCGCTCTCATAACGCGCGCGGTTGATGTTTGTCGGCGCTTCCCACTGCAGCCGAAAAGTTAGATTCAAGTCCCACTGGACCGTCAACACTCGGATAGCCGCTTTGGAGCGAGGTTACGCCGGGGAATGGTAGACGGTTGCGAGGTCCATAAGTCTTTGGTCAGGTAGCGATGTGCTCGCCGCTATCTCTATGACCACTAACGGTCCATTCCGCAGGACAGGACTGTGGCCAAATGCGAATCCGCGGTCGGCTTTGGTAATGTTGATCGAATTCGTCCTGAATGGAATGCTTTCGCAATGCACAACATTGCAGATCAGCATCGCGATTCGATACGCGCTCCCCGCGTTATCGTTCCAAACAAGGAACGGGCGCTGGTTGCTCTTGGTGCCCAGCAAATGACAGGCATCCTGTGCAAGCTGTCCGCCACCGGAGGTACTGTGCGCTTAGGAAGGCCAGTGGCCAAGGGAACGATTGCCGATCTTACACTGGTGGCCGTATCCGGAAGAATCAGCAGCGCCGTCGAGTTCCTTGGACCCGCAGACCGAGGGACACCTCCTGCGCAAGCTTTCCGGTTCATCCACATGGGCCCTGCTGAGTGCCGGCGCCTCGAAAACGCCCTCTTGGAAATCCGCAAGCAGGGTTTCGGGGAGAAGCAGGATTGGAGATTCCACCCGCTAACGAGAACCGCCCTTCGCACAATGCGATCCATCACGCGCAAGCGCTCATGAACTAGGGGCCGCAAAGCTCTGGCGGCCCTCCCATTGTGGAATGCCTTACGTTCCACAGGGAGCTTCCTGGGTGGTTTTTACAAATTCGCCGCGATCAGTGTATCGTTGCGTGCGCCATTTCCACATCCCTCATTGTGGTGGTTCACATGACGATCCGTCGCCTGGCTGTTCTCTCCTTACTTCTTCTTACCGCACTCACTCAAAGCGGGATGTTCGGCTCCGCAATGCAAACCGCTGCACCGGCGGCGGAAGCCAGATCGGCGCCGGAGCAGTTAACGGCTGATACGCCGCGCGTCACCGCAGCCGGAGCGAGCTTCACGGTCCCTGCCGGCTGGTCGATCATGACGGGCAAGAATATAGTCATCCTTCAGCCTCCCGAGCCGGACACTCATATAGCGATCGTGGATACCCAGGCCACCGATGCGGCAGCTGCAGTCGCGGCCGCCTGGGGGGCGTACAAGCCAGATCACAAGTGGCCGGTCAAGGTCGTTACAGCGCGCCCACCACGCGAGGGGTGGGAGGACCGGCAGGTGTTTGACTACGAGACTTCTCCCAACGAACGCGCGGTTGTGCAGGCGATTGCGCTACGAGCGGGCAGCACATGGACGGCGGTGATCCTCGACGGAAGCGAACCAACTTTTGGAAAACGCGGCGCGCCAATTGGACTGATCATTCAGAGCCTACGTCCCAAGGGCTATCAACGTGAATCCTTCGCTGGACGTAAGGCTCATCCACTGGATGACGCAAAAATCGCTGAGATCAAAGCGTTCGTGGAAGATTCAATGAAGACGTTGGGAATCCCTGGCGCGTCTCTGGCGCTGATCGAGGGCGGCAAGATCGTCTATCAGGGTGGCCTCGGAGTGCGTGAGCTGGGAAAGCCCGAGCGCGTGGATGAGAACACGCTCTTCATGGCGGCTTCGAATACGAAAGGCATGACCACACTGCTGCTTTCAGAGCTCGTGGATGAGAAAAAGCTACGATGGGATGAGCCTGTCATTGACGTTTATCCGAGCTTCAAACTTGGCAATCCAGAGACGACCAGGAAGGTACTTGTCAAGAATTTGATCTGTGCTTGCACTGGAATGCCGCGGCAGGATCTGGAATGGATCTTCGAATTCAAGCAAGCCACGCCGGAGTCGTCACTTGCTCTGCTCGGCACCATGCAACCCACTACCAAATATGGCGAGGTATTTCAGTACAGCAATCTAATGGCATCGGCCGCCGGGTACATTGGCGCGCATATTGTGTATCCCAATATGGAACTCGGGGCTGCGTACGACGCTGCCATGCAGAAAGCGATCTTCGATCCTTTGGGGATGAAATCGACGACGTTCGATATGGCGAAGGCGCTGAAAGGCAATCATGCCAGTCCGCACGGCGATGATGTCGACGGAAAGCCGGCGGTCGCCGATATCGCATTCGATTATTCCGTAATGCCGCACCGTCCGGCGGGCGGAGTCTGGACCTCGGCTGCTGATCTGATTCGCTACGTCCAACTGGAGCTCTCTCTCGGAAAGCTGCCGAATGGCAAGCAGCTCGTCTCGGCGGAAAATCTGCTGGCACGGCGCGCGCGCCAGGTCGATGTGGGTGAAGATCATTATTACGGGATGGGCTTGATGGTCGACAGCAAATACGGCGTCCCCATCGTTCATCATGGCGGCAGCATGGCCGGTTACAAGAGCGATATCGATTTCCTGCCTGATTCTGGAGTAGGAGCTGTGCTGCTCACAAATTCCGATAACGGCGGAATGATGCTAGGTCCTTTCAGAAGGCGGCTGCTCGAAGTCCTCTTCGATGGCAAGCCCGAAGCGGTAGGAGACGTCAAAGCACAGGCGGCGCGATACAGGGCAGTTCTCGCGAAAGAACGTGAACGACTTGTGGTGCCGGCAGATGCATCGCTCGTCTCCCAACTGGCGATGAAGTATTACAGCAAGGACCTTGGCGAAATCGCCGTTTCAGCCAAGGGCGGCAAAACTACTTTCGACTTTGGCGAGTGGAAGAGCACGATTGCAACGCGGAAAAATGATGATGGAACGATATCGTTCATCACTATTGATCCAACAAATGACGGCTTTGAATTCGTGAAAGCGGAGAAGAATGGCAAGCGCGCGCTGATCATCCGAGACGGGCAGCATGAGTACACGTTCACGGAAGCGTCGCTGACCGTGTCTTCGAAATGAAGATTAGACGGACTCGCGAGCCTCTTTGAATTGGTTAAAACTGATCCGATTGCCGAATGGATCAGTCACGTGCATCGCGCGTGCGCCATAGAACTCGTCCTGCACTCCGGGGCAGAGATATGGATACCCTTTTGCAGTGACTTCGGCGTGGAATTCGTCGACTCCGGTCATCTCCACGTGAATATGCACGCCAGGCGAGCCATCGCCATGGTGCTCGCTGAGATGCAGCTGTAATCCCGCGCGTGAGACTTGCATGTACACCGGCATGCCAGGCTCGAACGTGTGCTCCCAGTCGACGGAAAACCCAAGAAAGCCACGGTAAAATTCTTTCGCCTTTTCGACGGAGAAGATGCGCAGAATTGGAACTGTACGGATGAAAGTGATAGCTGTCTTTGCGTCTGTTGGCAATGGGCTCATGATTGCTGCCTCTTTACGACAGAAAAATCATGCTTATCTGTAATAGGTTGAACTCTTCCACGTCAACCTGCGTATGAGGGAGAAGCACTTCCCTGCCTGGCTGTTCTGCTGCTCCCGTTAGGTGGGGGCTCGGCCCAGCTCGATTCTTGGCCTTGTGATACGGCAAGGAGTAATCATAGTGTGCGCTGGTCTCGTGCTTGGATTAATTTGCGCACTCGCCAGCGCCAAGCTCGTGGGCAAGTTCCTGGTAGTGAGCGGCTCCGATCCACTGATGTACTTTACGGTCTCGGCTGCGTTAACGCTGGTCGCGCTAGTCGCATGTTACCGGCGCGGCGGAGTGCCAGGGTGAATCCCATTATGGCTTTGCGCCACGAGTAGCAACAAGTCTATCGGTCTGGAGAGCGGCGGTGAAGGATGGACGACACTGCCAAAACCGCGGCTATGACGACGGCGACGCTCATTGCTGGCACACTCCTTGTCAGCATTTAGAGCGTATCCGGAGCCATGAGGGCCAACAAGATTACCCGCGCAAATTCACCGATTACTCGCGTTACCCGGAAACAACATTGCAATTAACAACTAACGGTAACGTGTTGATTCGGCTAGAGTGCTTTTGATTTCTGGCGCTCACATATCCGCTACTGCGGGCGGTTCTGAAATCGCGGCAATGGTGCAGGATGCCAATCGCTCGCCCATTTTGACGGGGTTTGGCCCATTTCGAACTCGAGGTTACCTCCATGTTGAATGTCCTCAAAATGGAGCATCGGTATCGTCAGGGGCTTTCCATTGAGCTTCGCCGACTGGATATATAGGCTTTGCGGCGAATTGCCATGCGCCGTGATTACGAAGGTTTTCCCTCCGGGCAGACTCAGCGCAACCTTCTGAAACAGCGGGCTTCCGATCATATACTCGCCGGAGACTGGATTTAGCGGGTAAAAGCCCATCGTAGTAAAGATGTACCAGGCCGACATCTGACCGCAATCTTCGTTCCCCAAAATTCCAACCGGCGTATTCGAATACGCTTGAGCGGCAATTTCACGGACTTTGGCCTGCGTCTTCCAAGGCTGTCCGCTGAAGTCATACAGGTATCCGTAGTGATGACTGGGCTCGTTGTCGTGCTTGTTGTGGCCGGCGGCGAAATGCTCGTCCAGCTTGCGATTGAAGACTTCCGGACTTCCCATGAGCTTCATCAGTCCGGGAACATCGTGCATTGGCGACCAGGTGTAGACCCACGTATCGCCTTCAGTCCAGCCCACTCCAGGATCGGCCCAGCTACCGTCGGAATTACGGGCCTGCATGAATCCTGTTTTGGTATTAAATAGCAGCTCGTAATTATGCGAGCGATTCATGAAGAACTCATAATCGCTCTGCTTGCCGAGTGCCTTGGCAATTTGTGCTACGGCGTAATCGTCGTAGGCGTCTTCCAGCGTTGAAGACGCCGCTTCGGCGGTCTTGTCGGCAGGCACGTAGCCCAAAGTCTTGGCGTAGCTGAGTCCGGCGCGAGCCTCGTACGGGGTGTGCTCCTCGCGATCGAGCCATTTGTGCTTGGTGTCGTCGTCGGGAGGCGTCATGGCGTCTTTGTAGGCTGCCTGGTACGCGAGGTTGTAATCGAATCCGCGGAAACCCTTGTTGATGGCTTCGGCGACCACTGCATCTGCATGCGTGCCAATCATGATGTTGGTGTAGGACGGATTGGGCCACTTCGGCATCCATCCGCCCTCTTGGTAGTCCTGGAGGAGTGCCTTCACCATATCAGGGACGCGCTCAGGGGCGAGGAGCGTGAGCAGGCTGTGCTCGGCCCGGAAGGTGTCCCAAATTGAAAAAGCAGTATATGAGACGCCGTTATGGACGCGATCGTCGAAAGCACTGTAGTACCGCCCATATTCGGAGAAGAGCCGCGGGTAAAGCAGCGCATGATAGAGGCTGGTATAAAACACTGTGCGCTGATCGTCGGTCGCTCCATCGATGGAAATCAGTCCGAGTTTTTGGTTCCAAATTTGTTTTAGCGCAGCGCGAATGCCTTCGAAATCCCAATTGGGAATCTCTTTCTGCAGATTGGCATGCGCCTGCTCAATGCTGATGAAGGACGTTCCGACCCGCACCTCAACAACTTTCTCCTCTCTAGCGCGGAACGTCGCATAAGCACCGACGTTGCTCCCTGAGACGGAAATGCGATCTCCGCGCACGTCGGAGCCGTGGTATGTGCCGCTCTCCGTCCACGAATCGCGGAATTGCACTACGAAGTACCCCTTGAAGTTCGGAAGCGCGAAGGGACCGAGGTGAGCGTCCATGCGATGAGGATTAAAACCGCTGATCTCTTTGCGATCGATGCTTACTTCGACCGAACCGGCGATGTTCGGCCGAGTCGCCTCCACTAAAACGCTGCCGCGAGTATCGGCAGGGAAGGTAAATCGGAGATAGCCGCAGTGATCAGTAGCGGTTAATTCGGCGTGGATTTTCCGCGACTGCCCGGCATCCAGCACTACGGAGTAGTAGTACGGAGTGGTGCGCTCATCGTCGCGGCTGAACTTCAGCTTGCGTTGTTCAGGAGTCGTCTTGATGTCATCCACTTCCGGCACAATGGTTACGTAGCCGAAGTCTCCCATCCAGATCGCGGGCTGGTGTGTGCCGATGAATCCCGAAATGGTCGTATCGTCGTAATGGTATGAGGTGACGCTGATCTTGTTTTGCCGAGTCTGCGGCGTCCAATTCGTCATGCCAAACGGCGTAGTGACCAGCGGCATGGTTCCACCATAGTCGCTTCCCGCGCCCGCAGCGCCGATGTATGGGTTCACCCAGTCGACCGCGCTCGTGCGCGTCGGAGGTGAAGCGGCTTCGTTTGTTTGTGCGAAAGTGAAGGTCGAGAGAAGCGAGCAGATGACTACGAGGAATGCTGGAATCGAATGTGAAGAGTGGCGATGAAGATTATTCAATTTTTGCCTGTGACAGTCAGAAGATTCGGCCTGTCAGGATAGCAAAATTGAATACAGCGTCGTGGGGGCTTCCTTTGACGCTGTCATCCCGGGCCGCCGCGACGCGGTATACCGCTCTGAGAATCGGCTGTTGCGGCGCGGGAATCTATGTTTCATAGCGTCAAGAAACAGCAGATCCCCCGGGCCGCTTTGCTTCGTGGGCAGATACACATTTTCGCACCGGCCCGAGGCATGGCAGTGTCCAGAGGAATGGCGTGATGATGGAGTCACGCAACCCCTCCGGGAGTGGCAGCACCCTGAGTCTTCTCCAGTGTTCGATAGTAGTTAATTAAGTCCGTGCTCTCAGGTGGTTTGGCGCCGACCTGGCGCAGCATGGTCGTCACTTGTCCGCGATGATAACTGGCGTGATTTACCACGTGCCGAAGCATCTGCTCGAACGAAGACAAATGCAGTTCCCCTTTGAGGGATCTGTACTCCAGCCGTGTCTCGAGTCGCTCAGCGCCCAGCTCCTGAAAAAAGACGCGCACAGCGGATTCCAACTCGCGCCAGGCAGAACGCAGCGCCGCGACATCTCCAAAAGAGTCACTTCTAGGCATTCCCTGCGGACTTCCACGCCAGCGGGAGTACCAGACCATTTCGGCGCCCATGATGTGCACCACGGTATCGCGAATCGATTTGAAGCTGCTTTCCATCGGCTCGGCGAATTGCTCAGGCGAGAGCGAATCGAGGGCAGCGAGCATGCGATCGCGCGCCCAGTAGTGATAATCGAGGAGAGAGTTGGTTTCGTCGTTGGTCACGGATTCCTCTTTGATTCAATCCTGCGTAATAATTTTATCTACCTTGTGAACGGAGCAAAATGGTCGCGAGCAACATAATGAGTTGATTTGATTCGAAGTTCCAAGAATGAGGATCGTTCAATTGTCATCCGGTGCTATGAGTTCGACAAGATGCTAGTTTCTTTGCAGGAAGCTCTCCATTACGTTCCCCGAGAACGCGCCAAGAGTGGATGGTAGTTCTTCGTGATCCTAATGGCCGGAGACCTAACTTGTCTTTGAAGCACGATCGTGAAAGGGGCTCAGGCAAAAGGAGCAGCTTTCATCACGATCTCTCTACACAGAGAGAGCAGAGAGGTCAAGGTGGAGCGGCTGGTAAAGGCCGGCGCCACTCGCTATCCGTGTAGATATAGAAAAAACCGATGACTTGTTGCGCTTGAAGATCCGAGTGGGAATCTCTTTTGCGTAATCCAGGTTGCCCAAGCTTGACTGAAAACGCATGCGGTAGAACGCAGCAATGCTGCAGCATGCTGCGTCTCTACCTTGCTGTTTATGGCGTCGACAGCTATCGAGGGCGGTATAAAGCCTGCAACGCGCTTCTGTAGGTTCGCCCACAGGGCAGTTCCTTGCCGTCTCGAAGGCACACTATAAATTCTCCGCTGTTGCAGGATTGCAGCTGTCGAATTCGGCTGACGTTCACGATATAAGAGCGATGAATACGGATGAAGCGGGAGCTGTCGAGCTGTGCGGCTATCTTACTGATCGGTTTGCGAAACAGGTATGACTCTTTTCCGTTCACATGGAGTCGAACGTAATTTGCATCCGCTTCGATCCAGTCAATCTCGTCCATGCGAATGAAGATTACGCGGCCGCCAGATTTGATGATCAGCCGAGAGTCTGACGGCCGGTTATTTTCCGGAAAGGCCGTACTCACCGCATTGCCCATCCACATCGATCACCTACTCCCATTACACCTGTCTGAGTCAAGATAGACCGAATCAACCAACAGGACTGGACGTTTGCGGACGTGTCTCCCTGCGGTTCAATTGCGGCTAAGGAGGCTGGTCCGAAAACGTCCATCCTGCTCCCAACGTTCCACTATGATGGCATTACGAGAATGGCACTCGATTGGCAGGCATGCTCGCAGGCGCGGCTCTCACGTGATGCACGCTTCGACGGCAAATTCTTCATTGCCGTCCTGACAAGCGGGGTGTATTGCCGTTCGATTTGTCCAGCACCCACAGCCAAGGAAAAGAACGTTCGCTATTTCCCCACTGCGGCCGCGGCCGCCGAAGCAGGCTTCCGTCCGTGCTTGCGCTGCAGCCCCGAGTGCTCGCCTGGAACGCCGGCGTGGCTGGGAACTTCCAACACCGTTTCGAGAGCCCTACGCCTGATTGATGAGAGCGGACTCGAAGATGGAGGCATCGAGGCGCTTGCCGGCAGACTGGGAGTCGGAGCGCGCCATCTTCGCCGACTATTCCTGCAGCACCTTGGAGCAACCCCGAGCGCCGTAGCTCGCACACGCCGATTGCACTTCGCCAAAAAACTGATCGACGAGACTAGGCTTGCGATGAATCAAGTCGCGCTGGCCTCAGGATTTGGTTCGGTGCGCCGATTCAATGCCGGCATCCGCGATGTTTACAAGAGAACGCCGAAGAAGATTCGCCAGCTTGCCCGCCAGAAAAGCATCGAGCCCGAGAATTACTATCTCTTCCGCCTCCGCTTTCGTCCGCCGTATCACTGGCAAAGCATGCTGACGTTTCTTGAAGCTCGAGCAACGCCCGGAGTTGAAGCCGTGGACTCCGGAATTTACCGCCGCTCCATTGCTGTAAATGGGAATCACGGCTACTTCGAGATTTCTCTCGACAAGAGCACGCACACCCTTGTAGCCCGGATTCAATTCGGCGATCCTCGAGCGCTGTTCTTCATTGTCGAGCGGATACGAGCAATGTTCGATGTGAATGCTGACTGGTCAACTATCGCGTCCGCTTTGCGTGCCGACGGAGCGCTGGCCAGGAGGATCGATGCAGCTCCAGGAATGCGCGTGCCCGGATGCTGGAACGGATTCGAACTGGCCGTCCGTGCCGTTTTGAGACAGCAGATCACGGTCAAAGGAGCTGCAGCACTCGCAGGGCGCCTCGCCAGATCCTTCGGATATTCCTTCTCCACACCTGCCGGTCTCACCCACATCTTTCCCGGACCTGAGGTGCTGGCCGATGCCAACCTCGCCAGCATCGGACTACCCAAAGCACGAGCCGGAACAATCCGCGCTATCGCACGGGCGGTGTGCGACCGAACAATTAGCTTCGAAGGAATCGTGGATGTCGATGCCTTCCTGAGTGGCCTGCAGCAAATACCGGGAATCGTCGAGTGGACGGCACAATATATCGCCATGAGGGCGCTGAGAGAACCTGACGCCTTTCCTTCTGCTGATCTTGGTTTGCTTCGAGCGCTCGACACACGGTCTCCGAGAGAGCTGGAGCGCCGAGCCGAGGCATTGCGGCCCTGGCGCGCCTACGCTGCGATGTATCTCTGGATCATCCCGGCTCACCAGAAAGCATCTCGCAAAGAAAGAACTTCCCTCAAGCCGGCCTTTCAGCAGGAAGACGGGGAGCGGCATATCTATGAGCAAGTATAGCGGCGACCTCGATCCGGTGAGCGGTTGCGCCTGAGTGAATCTATTTACGGAATTTTCCAATCCCGAATCGGAACTGGATTGTGTTCAAGCCAGGATTGGGAACGGACAATCCGGCATTGGAAATGTGCAGATATTTAAGGGCCAAAGTGGCGTGTAGGCCGTGCTCCCCAAACGGAATGTGCACTCCCAGGCCCAGTTGTGGCGTGAAATTGACCGCGTTTGTGCCGAATGGGATATCGTGATTGGAGATGAGAACGCCGCCACCCAATTCGGCAAATGGGATAGCGCGCCCAGCATTCCGCCGGAAGTTGTATTTGACATCGAATGGAGTGAAGCTTATTGCGTAGGCGTTCTGGATGGGCTGACGCACAAAATAGATTGGGATTGCCTCGAGCTCGTACTGAAATGAGCCACGGCCGAGGTCAAAAAGCCCGAATCCCCAACGCGCGCCCGCGTTAAAGATGGTCGTATCTCCGCGTCCACCGGCTACGCTGTGTCCACCCTGAGCAAAGAATTCGATTTCGCGACTACCGCTAGTCACCTCCTGCGCCCAGAGATTTATACAGAACAATGCTAAGCACAGCAATAGCAGCTTTCGCATTCGCGGATTTCCTCGATTGTTGATTCAAAAATTGAATGTATCACGCTTGTCTTCGGGAGGAGGCGCGGATTCCATCCGTACCGGAAAGGGAAAACTCTTCTTGCTTCTCAGTCTGCGGCTTCAATCGCGGCTTAAACCGCTGAACGATGCCAGCCAATGTTGTTCTTTCCGGCACGCATGAATCCGTGCTCCCTGGGCAGAAATCCAGCTGTTTCGCATGCAGAAGGATTATCGATTACTTCGCAGGAACGGCGCGTCCGTACTCCGACGAGCGGCCTAATCGATCGAAATATTCGTAGGCGGCGAGCGCGATTTCGCTGATCGAACGTTGGCCGACGCGTTCATCGTGCAGATAAGTGGTCATAACGCAGAGAATGAATGGGCGATTGGGCACGAAGATGATGCCGGAATCGTTGCGTACGGCTTCGAGCTCGCCTGGTTTATTGGCGATGTTCAGATCGGCTGGAAGTAGTTTTGGAATACTGCTGTCCTTCGGCGTGGAGAGAACTTTGAAAAAGTCGGCAGTAAGTTCCTTATCGAACAGCTTATTGCGATAAATAGCATCGAACAGCGTCATCATTTCGCGCGGCGTGGAGACGTTTTCCCGGCCTTGGCGTGCCGCTGCAATGTCCATCATCTTGCGTTGTAAGTGAGTGTTCTTTAAGCCAATCGAGGCAAGCATGCGCTCGACGTTCGGCATTCCCAAGTGGTCGATCAGAACATTGGTAGCCGAATTGTCGCTGACAGCAACCATCATCGTCGCTAAGTCGCGATTTGTAATGCGGCTTACGCCGGGAGTAAGCCCTCCCATAATGAAACTATCAGGAACAAGGTCCTCGCTGCGAACCGTGTAAAGATCAGCGAGTCGGGCTACGCCGCTTTCACCGCGACGTCCGCGCTGTTCCTGGTCGTAGAGTTCGGCCAACACGGCAATCTTGATGGAACTGGCTTGTGGGAAGACATCGTCGCCGTGCAGTAGATATGTCTCACTGTTGGTCAGATCGCGAACAGCGACGCCCATAACGCCGTCCAGATTGCGATCCACGGCGGCGATCTTTTCTTGCAATTTGGTCCAGAGCGCCTGTTGTTTTTCTTTACTGGAAATTTGCGGGCAGCAATTTAAAGCAGACATCTGCGCCCAGGCGCACGAGCAGCCCAGCAAAAAGACGCAGATTATCTCCTTTAATCTCCGCGCGGAGGTATTCAACGGATCAACGAGTCCTGCGATCTGACCAACGAGTCGTCCTTAGGCACTTTCTCTGCGCGACATCGTTGCTACGTTCGTGTGCGGAGCTGAGTGGAACGCGTTGACAGCCTTGCGCTCATCATCGTAGCTTTCGAAGACTGTAATCAGCTTGGTGATCTGGAGTAAGTCTCCAACACGCTTTGTGAGATTGACCAGTTTAATATCGCCTCCGGCGTTGCGTGCCGTGGTGAACAGGCTCACCAGGGTACCGATGCCGCCGCTATCGATGTAACTAACTTCGCCAAGATTCAGAACAAGACGATTGTTTTCCGCCAGTTCCCGCTTAACCGTCTCTCGCAATTGACTTGCTTCGTCGCCGAAGACAATGCGCCCAACGCAGTCGATAACCTTCACACCGTCTACCGTGCGAGACGTGATTTTTAACGCCATAGTGCCCCCCCGGGAAATGTAGCCCGAAGCGTACTCCCAAGCGCTCCACTTTTCAAGCGGAGCTAGAGCGACATCTGGCGACAGGAACTGGTGAATACGGTCTCCTTGTTCGGCTCAATTTCAAATCGTCGAGCTTCAATCTGACAAGTGTTGCCGAAAAACTCAGTTCAACTTGCGATTCGTTGCTCCGGCAATAGAAATTTCAGCGTGACAAGAGCCGCGATGAGGGACTTGAGTTGCTGAATCTAAGAAAAAATTACATCGTTAACGCCATTAAGTGCCTTGTTTTCAACAAGGCTACATGGTATCGCGCTTGCATTCAAGCAGTTGAGAGCTCGCAAGCACGAGGCGCGAACCAAAGTAGGCAATTGGTCAGGAGAGACGTTTAATGAAGTTCCCCACTTCGATGGTTTTGGTGGCATTGCTGGCTGCGGTGACTGGATGCGGCAAGCAAATGAGCACGCCTGTAGCGCGTAGTGCCAACGATCAACCTTCGACGCAAGCACAAACCGCGCAGGCCGCTCCCTTTTCCGGTAAGAATGATTCTGCTGACGCCAGCAAGACGACAAGCAAATCGCTCGTTCCGCAGGAAGTAGTGATCCCTTCGGGAACAGCGATCACCGTGCGCCTGCAAAACGCGGTTTCGAGCGCGACCTCGAGCCCCGGAGATCAATTTGAGGCGGTTCTTGATCAACCTATTGTCGTTGATGGAGAGACCATCGCGCCAACCGGCGCGCAAGTCACCGGACGTGTGGTCGCTGCTCGGCGCTCTGGACGGCTGACCCATCCCGGATATCTGCGGATCGCGCTCGCATCCATGGACGTCAAGGGCAAAACGATTCTTCTGCAGAGTTCGAGCGTGATGGTAGCCGGGGCCGCACATAAAAAGCGGAACTTGGCGTGGATCGGAGGCGGAGCAGGTGGTGGCGCACTAATCGGGGCGATAGCTAGCGGCGGCACCGGCGCGCTTATCGGAAGCGCCATCGGCGCGGCTGGTGGAACAGGTGCCGCATACGCCACGGGCAAAAAGGATGTTGGATTCGGCCCCGAGCGTCGCCTGACGTTCAGGCTGACGCGGCCAATAACGATTGCCTGAGTTTTCTCCCTCTTGAGCCCGGATTGGCATTATCGCGATCTGGGTCCCTTTGTTTTTAGATACATCGGACTTGGCAATAGTAGAGACGTAGCATGCTACGTCTCGTCCGTGCGCTTGCGAGGGCCGAACAGTCCTAGCCTTTCCGAAGTACGTCGTGAAGATGCAGCATGCTGCGTCTCTACCTCTCAATCTTTATCCAAGTTGCTCGGGCTTTTGCACAAAGCTGACTGTCGGAGTCATAGAGTCCAGCTCCAGCATGATGCTTTCGGCCTTCGCTGCCGGTTGACCAACTCATGACCACGTACGGCCGTGCAGGATATACCGGCGCCACTTGCTCGACGGAAAGGCGGCCGGTTACCAGAGTTCCCTTCCAGGGAAATCCGGCAGCGAAGCCTGTCGGACAATCCATGGCCGCCCAGACAAACTCTGGTCGAACCACAACACCGCCGTTGGTCAACGACGAGTCAGGGATCCACACCGCAGCAAAAACACCATCGTTGCCGTCCGCCTCGGGCAGGCACCCCGGAAAAATTCGCAGACCATCTCCAGGCTTCCGCTCCGGACCGCATGTGAAGCAGGTTGGAAAAGGATGATTCTCAAATGCCAGAGAGGTCAACGAAGCACGCTGCGCCTGTTCGAGTGCCGGAGCACTGTGATCAGCGCCATCTATCTCCGTCCGCACAGCCTCAATGATCAACTCGGCGCCATCGAGCAATCGCGCGCTTCGATCTGAGATCTCGGTCTGCAAGTCGCGCTCGAGTGGAATTGGCTTTCGCAGAGTGCATTCACACGTTCCGGGTAAAAGGCAGGCTAGCATCCCCGCACTATATCCGCCATTGCCGCTGTCTGGTGGTCCACAAAATCGACGAGCAATTCTGATGGCTGGGGACATTTATCCGCAGAATAACAGGGATAAGGGGAGAATCGGGTGAAGCAAGACCAGCAACCTTGAGTGGGCGGAATAGATCGCCTTCCATACTGTGATCCCGAAACGAAGTGAGGGGATCTGCTGTCCTGGGCAATGCTGGGAAGGAAAGCAGATTCCTCGCGCCCAATACCAGGCGCTTCGGAATAACAATGTGTAGTTGCGATCAGCGTGGGTTTCGCTTCACCCGATCACCGATCTGCGAGAACCTCGGCGACACTCAACGTCCAAATCCCGCGGCTTCCATCTGTTCGCGTGCAGCGTCGGCCGTTGAGCCGATTCCCTGCACCTTCAGCTTGAAATCGTCTGGGTTGGTCGCGTTTTCGAGCGCAACCTCGTAGGTGACAAGCCCCTGCTGATACAGGTCGTAGAGTGACTGATCGAAGGTCTGCATGCCGTATTGTGAAGTGCCGGCCGCAAGGGCTTCGCGGATCATGCGCGTCTTTTCGGGAATGGTGATGCACTCACGGATGAACGCCGTCGAGAGCAGCACCTCGACTGCGGGAACTCGGCCATTGCCATCGGCCTTGCGGACGAGCCGTTGGCTGATTACGGCCTTAATGGTCGCCGACAGCTGCATGCGCACTTGCTTTTGTTCTGGTGGTGGGAAGACGGAGATGATGCGGTTAATGGTTTCCACAGCGTCCAACGTGTGCAAAGTCGAGAAAACCATGTGGCCGGTTTCGGCTGCATGAAGTGCGGTTGAGATTGTTTCCAAATCGCGCATTTCGCCGACCAGGATCACGTCGGGGTCCTGACGCAAGCTGGCGCGAAGCGCCGACGCAAATGATGGTGTATCCACTTCCACTTCGCGCTGATTTACGAATCCGCGTTTGTCGCGATGCAGGAATTCAATGGGGTCTTCGATGGTGATGATGTGCTCGGGCCGCAGGGAGTTCACGCGGTCGATCATCGCGGCCAGTGTCGTTGACTTGCCGGAACCTGTGACTCCGGTAACGAGCACGAGTCCACGGGCTTCGTCGCAAATCTTCTCGATGATCTTCGGCAGATATAGCTCGTCAAGCACGCGGATCTTTGTCGGAATCACGCGCAGTACTAGCCCCACATTGCCGCGCTGCTGGAACACGTTCACACGGAAACGTCCCAGACCGGCGACTCCGTACGCCATATCGAGTTCGGCGGTTTCTTTGAACTTCTGTTTCTGCCGGTTCGACATCATGCTGAAGGCCATGTTCAGCATGTCTTCGGCAGAGATACGTGGCTGGTCGGAAAGTGCGACCAGTTCGCCGTCAACACGAATGTGGGGAAAGTTTCCGACTTTTAGATGCAAGTCGGAAGCTTTGCGATCCATTGCTATACGAAGCAGATCATCGATATTCATCGTCTATCCTTGCCCTTGAAAACGCTGGAATTTTTCTCTCGCCGGCGCTGCTGGGGCAGTACTGCGGAGTTTCGCAGTTGTGAGCTTTGGCGAAAGGTAGCATGCTCCTATTGCATACACAATGAGGCTCGCTACTTAGTAGTTACTTTTGGTCACGTCCGCTGACTTGGAACATCAAATAGGCATCATGGAAAGCAACAGCAAACACGCGCGTCCTCATGTGGTGGTCATCGGCGGCGGTTTCGGCGGGCTCCAGGGTGCGCTGGGACTGGCCAGAGCGGATGTGGAGGTTACGCTTCTCGACCGCAAGAACCACCACACATTTCAGCCGCTGCTATATCAAGTAGCATTGGCTGCGCTGTCGCCCGCAGACATCGCTGCACCTATCCGCAGCGTAATGCGCGGAAAGAAGAATGTGGAAGTGCTGATCGGCAATGTCGTCGGCTTTGACCTCGAGCATCGCCGCATCCTTCTCGAGGAAGGCGATCGTGTTCCCTATGACTACGTTGTCATCGCCGCTGGCGCTACGCATTCCTATTTCGGGCGAGATGATTGGGCTCAGCTTGCGCCGGGCTTGAAGACGCTTGAAGATGCAACCGAGATCCGCCGCCGCGTTTTGCTGGCCTTCGAGCTCACAGAGCGCGAAACCCTGCTAAACAGGCAGCACTGCCCGCTGAATTTTGTTATCGTGGGCGCCGGTCCTACGGGAGTTGAACTGGCAGGGGCTATCGCGGAAATCTCAAGACATGTGCTCAGCCAGGACTTCAACGCCACGGATCCACGTCGCGCGCGAATCGTCCTACTCGAAGGTGGACCACGCGTCCTGCCAGCTTATGCGGAAGACCTTTCGACCAGCGCGCAAAGACAGCTTGAACAATTGGGCGTGGAAGTTCGAACCAACACGAAGGTAACGAACATTGAACCAGGGCTCGTTTGGGTTGGAAACGAAAAAATCGAGGCTGCCGTAGTCCTCTGGGCCGCAGGAGTAAAGGCCTCACCCTTGGGTCAAGCGCTTGGCGCTGAAACCGATCGGAGCGGCAGAGTCATGGTGAACGACCGGTTGAACATCGAAGGATACCCGGAGGTCTTTGTCATCGGCGACCTCGCGCATTTTGAACAAAATGGCTCGCCTATGCCAGGAGTCGCTCCGCTGGCCATCCAGATGGGCCAGTATGTTGCGAAAGAAATCCGACGCCGCGTTGAGGGCAAGCCGAGCCAACCGTTCAGCTATTGGGACAAAGGCAGCATGGCGACGATTGGCCGTACTAAGGGAATCGCCCAAATCGGGAAAATCCATCTCTCTGGCGTGCTTGCATGGTCGGCATGGCTGTTCATCCACCTCATTTATTTAATCGGCTATCGCAACCGCTTCTCTGTTCTGCTGAACTGGGGCTGGCAATATCTGAGCTGGCAGTCAGGCGCACGGCTCATCACAGGTAGCGACCAACTGCCGGGATGGCACTATCATCATGAGGCTGAAGACTCGGAGCAGAAAAAACAAGCAGCGGGATAGGCTTTGTCTGTACCTACGGCTCAGGCCAGATGTTCGGCAGAGTTCTAACTCTTTGAATCGCTCGTCTGATTTCACGATGTATTCTGTAACTCTGTAACGTAGTCGCAGTCTCCCAATTCCATCTCCAAGAAAGCTGCGATGAGCGAATCCAAACAGGAAATCTGGTTAATGCGCCACGGCGAAACCGAATGGTCGGCCTCAGGAGCGCACACCTCGCGTACTGACCTGCCTTTGCTTCCAAGCGGAATCAAACAGGCAGAGGAACTCAAAACAAAACTACATGGACGCAAATTCGCGCTCGTGCTCGTCAGTCCGATGCAACGCGCGCTGGAAACATGTCGCCTGGCTGGCTACGCGGGCCAGGCCGAGATTACTGATGATCTCAAAGAATGGGATTACGGCGAATATGAAGGCCGCAGTACTGCAGACATCCGCAAGGATCGTCCCAACTGGTCGCTGTGGCGCGACGGTGTAGTGAGAGGTGAGTCCGCGGATCAGGTCGGAATGCGCGTGAAGCGTGTCATCGATCGCTGCGTGCAAGTGAACGGTGACGTGGCCCTCTTCGCCCACGGTCACGTGCTGCGCATCTTGACGGCTGTTTGGCTTGATCTTCCGCCTGTCGATGGAAAATTCTTCGCACTAAATACGGCCACGATCAGCGTTCTCGGATGTGAACATGAGTACAAGGTGATCCGCCGCTGGAATTCCGCGAGTGTATGACGTTTATATGTAACTGCGATAACGATATCGGCGCCAATAGCCGCCGGGTGCGACCGACCTCGCGCAGGCGCCAAACGAACGGCAGCTCACGCAGCTCTTCCCTGCCTTCTCTGCAAATTGAGTAACACTTGAATTGCACCAGAAGACCGGGTACTGCCTATTCTCGTGTTCTCTCCGCTCAGTCCCGCCAGAAATACGTAAATTAATTGCTACTTATCCACAGAAAATATTACGAGTAACTATAGGATAAACACTGTGGCAACAGCGTTTTGGAGATCCATGATTATGCAGCAATTAGCTGGAATTAATGGTTATTAATAGGTTCACAATGGGATAAGAAGGATCGTAACTATTTAGTAATAAGCCATCAAAGTTTTACTTGCCATTTCCCAATCCTCACTCCTATATTGGCCGCCTCCACTTCATCGGTAACACGAAATATCGTTACTCGGCCCCCGAAAGATTGCTGTAATTAATTCTGAGGTGTGCAGGCAGCAATCGCACCTTCAAAAAAGCCTTCCGCGTGCTTCCTTTTTCGCATGCGTCAGTAAACGCCATTCGTTCTTGAATCTCTGAAGTTCCTATTGGCCAAGGAGCTCGCGCACCGCTTTGCCTAACCCACTTGGAAGGAGCTCACTCGTGAAATATCCCCTCAGAAGCCATCTGCGGATCATCGCCGTACTGGCCCTGCTATGTGTGACTGGCACGATGACATTCGTGCTGAGCCAGGGAGCCTCGCAAGCACCCACCGGCTTCAGCACGCCAACGCTTAACGAGAATCAAGGATCGCAAAGCTTCAGCAACGGCTTTCCCGAAAGCGTAGGCAGTATCTTCGCAGACGTCCAAGCAACGTTTGAAGAACAAGACGGAGTGGACACGGGCCTTGGCCCACTCTACAACGCGCAATCCTGCGTGAGTTGCCATCAGAATCCGGTGACTGGCGGAATCAGCCAGGTGACCGAACTGCGCGTTGGCCACAATGATGCATCCGGAAACTTTATAAGCCCGACGATCAGCATCAACGATGGACAGAACACGGTTCCGAATCGGTCGTTGGTAAATGACCGTGCGATCTGCGCGGAAGCGCAGGAACGCACTCCGGGGTCGGAGAATATCCGAACCTTCCGGACTTCACTGAACACTCTAGGCGATGGTTTCGTGGAAGCCATCGATAGCAACACGCTGTTCGCGATTGCGAACAACCAGCCATCGCAAAGTGGCGGACGAATCGCCGGGGAGTTCATCCAGGTCGCGGTACTCGAGGCTCCCGGAAAGATTCGTGGCGGCCGCTTCGGATGGAAGAACCAGCATGCAAGTCTGCTGTCATTCTCAAGCGATGCCTATCTGAACGAACAAGGCATCACAAACCGCTTGAATCCTACTGACACCACCTCGGTCTGCAAGCTCACTGGTGATCCGGAGGATCTTGACAACGATATCGATCGCTTTGCGATCTTCATGCGCGGCACCAAAGCGCCGCCTGTGGACTCAGTATTGCTTGCGACCGGCGACGCGCAAGCTGGACAGCAGTTGTTCAGCGCTATCGGCTGCAACATCTGCCACCTCACGTCAATCACTACCGCTCCTGCGGGAACCGCAATCAACGGCGGCGCGTTCGTAGTGCCTGCCGCTTTGGGAAACAAGGTGATCCATCCCTACAGCGACTTCCTGCTGCATAACGTAGGGACGGGGGATGGAATCGTCCAGAACGGACCTGCCGATACCGCCAACAAGATGCGCACAGCTCCGCTTTGGGGCGTACGCACGCGCGATCGCTTGATGCACGATGGCGAATCACTCACGCGTAACGAGGCAATCCTTCGTCACGCGGGAGAAGCAACCTTCGTCATCAATAATTATCGGAACCTGACCACAACTCAGAAGAACCAACTAATCACGTTCCTGAACTCGCTCTAGAGTGGAAGAGCTTAGGCAGGCGGAGGCAAAAATCTCCGCCTGCTGACAATTCCTGAGGCCCAGAATGAAAATCTCTCATTTGGCTATTATTGCGATCACAGTTCTGTTTTGGTCCTGCTCAAAACGTGCTCCTGCTTCGTTCGAGAAGCCGGTTATTCGTCAGTCGAATGCTGACTCGCAGCCAGCAGCGTCCATTCCTATCAATTCTTCGCCTGCTACAGCTTCAGAGGTAAACGCGGCGTTGCATCGGATCTTTGCCGATTCCGTCCACGCCAGTTGTCAGGAACATTCATTCACCACTGGTGATTTCAATGGGGACGGATCACCGGATCTAGCCGCACTCGTTCTTCCCAACTATTCCAAGCTCAAGATAGTTAACGATCCGCTTGCCAATTGGACGATTCAGGACGCGAGGCAAGCCTTCGTGGCACCTGCAGACCAACGAGTCGTGTTCCTGCCCCCAAAACCGAAACCTCAGTCGACGCATTCCAAAGAATTGTTGTTGGCTATTGTTCACGGATATGGTCCGAATGGTTGGCGCGATCCCAATGCACAACAGGCTTACCTTGTACGTCATCCAGGAACCGGCCCGATTGAGACCCGGCGTGCGCCTCAGCACGTAGAAGGAGCTCCCGTCTCTCTGGCACACTCTCAAATTATTTTTGAACCTACGAGGGTAGGGTTCCTGTTCTGGACAGGCTCGCAGTACGCGTGGAGGGCTGCCCCGCATATGCCGGTCGAGACAGCCGAGTCAATACCACCGCCGTAGAGAGAGGCTACTGCTTCTGTGGCATCGATCCGAACCATTTCCTGCGACCGGGATGTACAGATGTCCGTCTAAAATGAGACAGTCGCGCAATGGCAGAAGCCCATCAGGAAGAAGAGGTACTAGGAAAGGCGTACGACAGCCGTTTGATGAAACGGTTGCTGGCTTATCTCGCGCCTTACAAATGGCAAACCATCGTTGCCATTGGCGCAATCTTGATCAAGGCTGGAGCTGATGTTCTCGGGCCGTATCTCACCAAGGTCGCTGTTGATAGATATTTGGCGGCAAGGCATACAGCTATCAGGCCTCACTTCCTCGATTCCTGGCTAAGCTCGCGACCTCTGATGGGCATTGGACAGATTGCCGGACTCTATCTCTCCCTGCTTTTTGTTAGCTACTGCATGGAATTCCTACAGACCTACTACATGCAATGGGTGGGACAAAAGGCAATGTTCGACCTGCGGAGCCAGATTTTCGGGCATTTGCAGCGACTGCATGTGGCATTTTTTGATCGCAACCCAGTAGGACGATTAGTCACACGAGTTACTACTGACGTGGACGCAGTCAACGAAATGTTCACCTCAGGCGTGGTCTCAATCTTCGAAGACGTCTTCGTGCTTGCTGGCATCATCGGGTTCATGCTGGTGATGAAGTGGTGGCTCGCACTCATCACCTTCTCCGTGCTGCCACTAATCTTCTGGGCAACGATGATTTTTCGTCGCAAGGTCCGCGAATCTTACAGGCGGATTCGGACAGCCATTGCGCGCATTAATTCTTATTTGCAGGAGCACGTCAGCGGAATTGTCGTGCTCCAGCTCTTCAATCGCGAGAAACGGTCCTATAAGAGCTTTGAAGAAGTAAACGCGATGCACATGGATGCCTTCAAAGACGCGATCCTGGCGCATGCCGTCTATTACCCTGTAGTCGAAATTCTGTCGGCAATTGCTATTGCATCCGTGATTTGGTTTGGCGGAAGACGGGCCCTAGTAGACGCAACTCTCTTGGGCACGGTGGTCGCCTTCATTCAATATGCTCAGCGCTTCTTCCGCCCAATTCAGGACCTGAGCGAAAAGTACAACATTCTGCAGTCCGCGATGGCCTCGAGCGAACGCATCTTCAAGCTGCTCGACACAGCGCCCGAAGTGGTCAGCCCAGCTACGGAGCGACAAGTGAAGGGCCGCGGACGGATCGAGTTCGACCACGTCTGGTTCGCATACAACCGGGTGCAACGCAAAGCTGACCGTAACGGGCAGCGCCACGCAGCTGAACCGCCGCCGCCGGAACCCGAATGGGTGCTGCGCGATGTATCTTTCACGATCGAACCGGGAGAGACGGTTGCAATCGTAGGCCACACAGGCGCCGGCAAGACGACGATCATCTCGCTGCTATTGCGGTTCTACGACATTCAACACGGCGCAATTCGTATCGATGGTGTGGACATACGGGACTTGGATCTCGGCGAGTTGCGGCAACGCTACGGTGTTGTACTGCAGGATCCATTCCTCTTCTCTGGCACCATTGCGGACAATATTCGGCTCGGTTCGAAATGGGTCACAAAAGAGATGGTCGAGCGGGCCGCTGACGAGGTAAATATCGGAGATTTCATCCGTACCTTGCCCGGAGGTTTCAAGGAGCCGGTACGGGAACGCGGCAGCACGCTCTCGACTGGACAAAAGCAGCTTATATCGTTCGCCCGGGCTCTGGCCCATCAACCCAGAATTCTGATCCTGGACGAAGCCACTTCCAGTGTCGATACCGATACGGAACTACGAGTGCGCGAAGCGCTCACGCGAATGGTGGAAGGTCGCACATCGATCGTCATCGCGCACCGGCTCTCCACCGTGCAGCGCGCTGATAAGATCATCGTGATGCACAGATCGAAGCTTCGCGAAATGGGATCACACCAGGAGCTTCTGACCCAGCGCGGAATCTACTGGAAACTCTACCAACTCCAGTACAAGGATCAGGAGCTCCCTACAACTTCCGGGACTCTGATCGGCAGCGACGACTAGCCCGCGCGACGAATCTGGTCCTCATCTCGGTCAATCTCGTCAGGCCTCCGCCGGTAAATCTCCTCGCGCCGGATTACATCCGGCTCGCGCGTGCTGCGTAAGGTCGGATCGGTCTGATCGATATCCGCCGCTGCTCGACTCCTCCCGATGAGCGCCCCAAGCAGGACCAAGGCAACAAAGATGCCTAGCGCGATCCAGAACCATTGGCCTCTTGTTCCCGGATTGGTAATGTTGGTTGGGGCGTGTCCGCTCGTCGGATTGCTCCCGGTGTCATCTCTCTTCAGGCCGGTGTTATCGCTACTGTTCGCGTTATTGCCTGCGGCAGTTCCGGGGGTGCCTCCGTTACCTGAATTAGCTCGAACAGCGCTTCCATTGGCCTGAGCGTCGCGTGTGGTGGCATTCGCGGGATTGCTGTCGCCTGGCAATGCCTGATTAGGGCTCGATGGCGTGCGACTCGCCTGTCCCTGAGCGCCTGAAGGCGAGGTGCTATTGCTGTTCGGGGTGGAGCTGACGCTGTTCCCACTGGACTGGGTTCCCCTGGCTGGAGCCTGGCCGGTCGCTGTTCCCTGAGCAAAGGCCATAGCACCACTAATAATATAAGCAGCAACAAACGTAAGAAGCCGATGCATGTTGCCTCCTCTGATTGTGCAGGTTCTATGTGAGATAAGAACTGGAGGGTGGTGGCTCTGTTGCCATCCAAAGGTTTTTTCTTGTATAGAGCAGCTGGACGAGAGCTGTGGGATACAGGTGCTGCTTACGTGGTTCCGGCCTCCCTCCGCCGGTAGGCTGCGACGAACCGAGAATTCGTACGTGCCAATTAATTGCGAGCCTTGAGTAGCGATCGCAAATTGATAGCCAGTCGTATTGTTTTAGCACTATAGAGATCGCCAGCCGCCTACCGGCCGAGGGCGGCCGGAACCACGTAAGCAACCCTTGACTTCAGGAGGACAGTTTTTGTGGAGAACTCCTTTCCGACAACTCTTCCCTGACTTTTACACCACTGGTTTCTAGATTCATTATTCTGGCTGCGAGGTTCAGGATGCGAGCTGCTGCTTCTTCACTCTGGAGTCCTCGCGAGTGAATATTAGAGATCAAGTTTCGGTCAGAATCGGTGTGTCCTGATCGAGGACGATAGGCCATGTATGCTGACATGCTCTCGGCGGTTGCCAATCCAGGACGTTCTCCAATCAATAGCACCGCTAGCCTTGGATGAAGCAGATCGCCAACATCATTGAGGACGCCAACGCGGCAGAAGCGGATCGCGAACAGTCTGCCTACACTCCATCGACGTGCGACCGCTCCTTGCATCAGGAGCGGCAGAAGAGAGGGAACCTGCGCCGAGATCGCTGTCGTGGAGAGTCCGTCGCCAATGATGATCTGGAGGTCAGGTTCTGCAACGCACAAATCCCCAGTCTTCTGCCGCGACTCAAGCGACAGTCGACGTCCCAGATCGGGACGCAGTAAATACTCGTCTTTAGAGCGGGCTTGCGTAACAGTCTCAAAGATTCCGAACTCCTCGATGAGTTCTTTGCCGAGGTGCTGTTGGAGATCAAAGTCGGTACGAACCGCGTCGCGAGCTGCGGCATGCGCGGCGCGCAGCTCAAGCTGCGTAGATGTGCGATATCCGCCACCGCTGTGACCGGCAAGCAAGCGCGCCGGAGTGCGAGCGCGAATCTTCTCGACGATACGAACCGCTAAATCGCTGTCCATGAAGATCTCAGCTCCCCAGAAGCTCTTCTGCTTTGCCAATCAGTTCGCGCCGGAGCGTGTTTTCGAGCATTGCCGGCTGCGAGTTCCTATACATGCCTTCAATCTCGAGCCATTCGAGAAATTCCGGAGCAGGACGAAGATGGAAGAGACGGCGCATCGCCAGCGCGTCGTGATAGCTCGTCGATTGATAGTTGAGCATTACGTCGTCTGAGCATGGAACTCCCATAAAGTAGTTGCATCCGGCAGCAGAGAGCAGCACGAGTAGGTTGTCGGCCGAATTCTGATCAGCTTCAGCGTGGTTGGTGTAGCACACATCGCAGCCCATAGGAAGCCCCAAGAGCTTGCCCATGAAGTGATCTTCGAGCCCTGCACGGATGATTTGTCTTTCGTCGAAGAGATATTCAGGACCAATAAACCCAACAACGCTGTTCACCAGCATCGGAGCGAATGCACGCGCCACACCATAAGCACGCGCTTCCAGAGTCAGCTGATCGATCCCATTATGGGCCTCGGCAGATAGCGCGCTACCTTGCCCGGTCTCGAAATACATTACATTCTCGCCGACCCAATGCACGTCGCTGCGCTCACGATGGTGCTCATGCACTCGCTCGTGACCTTCGCGTAGCAAGGATAGATTTATTCCGAAGCTGCGGTTCGCAGCCTCCGTGCCCGCCACGGACTGAAAGAGCAGATCAACCGGAGCACCACGCTCCATTGCCGCGAGTTGTGTTGTGATGTGAGCAAGACAACAGGTTTGTGTTGGTATCTCGTAAGCAGTCACGAGACGTTGTAAACCGTGCAGTATCGCCGAGACGCTCTCGACGGAATCTGCCGCTGGATTGACGCCGATCACCGCGTCCCCACATCCGTAGAGCAGACCTTCGAACGCTGCCAGCAGGATGCCGCCGATATCATCTGCAGGGTGGTTGGGTTGCGTGCGGATTGCAAGCACTCCAGTTTCGCCGAGAGTATTCCGGCAACGGGTTACATTGCGCATCTTGGACGCGGCGAGCACGAGGTCTTTGTTGCTCATGATCTTCGCGACTGCGGCGGCCATCTCGGGAATGAGTCCCGGCTCCAACGACTTGAGATCTTCGCCAGAATTTAGATCGCTCAATATGTGCTCGCGGAAAGCGCCAACCGTCATACTGCGGATCGGTGCGAAGGCTGCTTCGTCGAAGTTGTCATAAATCAGACGCGTGACTTCGTCTTCAAGGAGAGGCTTCGCAAAAATCTCGGCAAGTAGAGTGTCGGCAAGCGCGCACTTCGCTGCAACCCGCTCCTGCTCTGATCGCGCCGCGACGCCCGCGAGCTGATCCCCCGACTTCACCTCGTTGGCTTTGGCAAACAGCTCCCGAAGATCAGCAAAGCGCATAACGACAGGGTACAGGGGGAGAGGGGCAGGGAACAGGGTTCGTCGCTAACAGTTCCTTGCAATCATCAGAGCGACTTCTGACAAAGTCATGGGTTCGGTGCCTGCATCGCCTGCTGTGCCTTGCCTGTTCCCTGCCCCTGTTCCCTGTACCCTAATTCGTGTGCGTGTCTATCACTGCGACGTCCATGCCATCGACTTGCTCACGGACATCGGTTCCTTGCAGGTAAGTATCAGTCTGGTGTTGACTCTTTGTACTCCGATCAAGTTGGTCACCCTAGGGACTCTTGGCGGCGGATATTCCTTGCCCATGGAGCTGGCAGCAGAAGCACACGCCAAGGTCTATCGAACGGCTTCACAGATTTTTCCTTGAAAGGGATCCGCAAGAGCGGATCCCTGAGGTACTTAGGCTATGCAGCCAGCTTCGATGGAGCAGTTTCCATTGACTCGCCCGCCACTGCTGCGGGGGCGGAGACGACTTGATATGCCGGAGTTGGATGGTTGTACACGCCAAATAACAAGTGGTAACGGATCTTCAGAACCTCGCAAAACATGCGGAACGAATCGCTCACAATGTTCAGTCGACTGCGATCATCGTGAATAACCTCAACCCCGACCTCTTTCACGATAAAGCAAAACTTGTCGGCGAGCATGAGCACTTCAGGATCGAAGCCCCAACGTTCAATGCGCTGCCGTGAGAAGATCAACCGCGCTGCCTTGCGTTTGAGAGCCTTGAAGCCGCACTGCGTGTCCTCAAACCGAAGTCTGAGGACGGATTGGACGAGCATGCGAAAGCCTGCACTGCACAAGCGCCGATGCCAGGGAGCTAACGCACTTCCTCCAGCCTGCGCACCTCGCGATCCAATCGCGATGTCTGCGCCTTCTTTGATGGCATCGAGCAGCTTGTGGGCTTCGTTCAGCGGCACAGAAAGATCCGCATCGGTGAGAAGAATTAAATCTCCGAGCGCAGCTTCGACTCCGCGTCGGATGCTGAATCCCTTGCCGCGATTCACGTGGTTCTGCAAGAGCCGCATGTAAGGTTTCTCAAGCATGTGGCGCATTACGAGCTGCGCGGTTCGGTCGGTGGATCCGTCATCGACAACGATGAGCTCTGCATTCCAGTCCTCAGCCTTGAGGAATGCGTCGAGTTTGTGCAGCGTCGCTTCAAGGCGCGACTCTTCATTGAAAGCGGGAATGACAATTGTGAGCGAATACATGAGACACCTAAGAATTCACCGTAATGAAGTGTTGTTCCGCTTCTGTCGCTTGAGGCAGTTCCGACGGCCAGTAATCGAACGCCTGTACCGGTGAACGCTTTGAAATCTTATTCCGTCGCTTCAATGCAAGAGTCTTCGCGAACGCGTGGAGATACTGTCCCACGACTCTCTCCATCGTCGTTCGTACCGCTACCGAGAAGTTTTGCTCTGCCATCTCGTGCTGCAGAGTCGGATTCTCGAGTAGATCAGTCAGGACTTGAGCCAGACTTTCGGGGTTTCCAGTTTCGTAGAACAACATGGCGAGCTCTTCTGTATTCGCCATGTCGCGGAAGTCGGGAATATCCGATCCGATGATCGGTACTGCAAACTCACATGCCTGATGAGCAACTCCGCTTGGTCCGCCAGCGGAGGTATAAGGCAATACCAGAACCGTCGCTGAAGAGAAGATGTTTCCGATCTCCTCCTCCGGTATATAGCCCTGGAACTCGATGCGCTGGCAATCGCGCCAGCGCTCGCGCAGCGATTCGACGTATCCAGGGCACATCGGGTGATTGGAACCTGCGATCACCAGTTTCGCATTGGGAAACTTGTCGGCGATGTGAGCAAAGGCTTCAATCAAAATTTCTGGACGCTTATAGGTCCCCCATTTTCCAAATGCCAGAATCCGATGTTCGGGATTGCCTCGTTTGCTGATGTCCGGAAACTTAGGTGCTGCCGAAAAGACTCCGTGCTTGCGAAGATGCACGTACTCCCCACCGTAGCTTTCGAGCAGCACTTTGCGATAGGACGGCAACAACACAGTCAACGATCCCGAGAACAACATTAGTTTCGTCGCGATGGCTCCGAACAGCTTGTATAGCCTCGGGAATCGAGTTCCGTTCGAAAGATCGATGAATTCAATTACGTGATGCAGAGTGATATGTGTGTAAAAGCCGAAGAGCCGCAGTAGCAGCGCGGTACAAATTCCCAAAAATGCTGGGATCGGCTTATCTCCAAAGCTCGAAAACACCAGGTTGAACCAGACTACGTCGGGCCTGTGCCTTCGTGCGGCACGCAAAAGAGCAAACGGCGTCGCGACGGAATTAAATTTCCAGCTGCGGTCAACATCAAAGCCCGGAAGCTCGGCCGCGGGCCTGTCCATCTGATCTGCGAGGATCGTCAAACTGACGAGATCTCGCTTCTTGATTTCCTTTGCGAGATGAAACCCGTACTCATTCAGTCTTTCTGAGCTGGGAGGAAAAGCTGTGACTAAACAAACTTTCATCGTCGGGGCCCATCCGCCACATCCTTATCGGCGGATCATATGTTTACAGATGAGGCACTCTGCTTAGGTGTTGGCAGCAGCTTAGAAAAAATCTTTATAACATTTTCATCCGCTGTATGTCGTGATTCACCTGCCTTTACACGCCTGCTGGACCTAGATGAGGCAACCTTTTTGCGATCTCCCGTTGGTTACTGGTTCGATAACAGAGTTAGATGTGCAACATGCTGTGTCTTACTGCGAAAAATAAAAAGGCCGAACTCTTGTCCAGAGTTTCGGCCTTGCCGACATTTCCAAACAGCTCTCAAAAGCGAATCGACGGTCCAAACGTAATCTTCAGATTGTTCTGCGCTCCGCGATCGAAATAAATCTCGTCGCCGGCATCTGCTCGAATGCCGATAGGCCCCAGGAAAAACTCAATTCCGCCCCCGGGATAGAAGGTCCCGTTCAGGTCAGTGTTCTCGAGACGAGTAGGAAATGTCCCGAAGGTAACTGGTCCAGGAGTTACTCCGAATCGAACAAAACCTCCTTTAGCGAAAAGGAAGGCGCGAACTGGTCCAGTCGTACCGAGTTGGAACTTTGGTCCAAATTGAAAGTGAGTGGCACGGAGATCCGAGCGGAAGAAACTCGTGTTGCCGCTGACATCCGTTACTCTCGTTGTGTTGCTCTGCGAAAAATCATAGGAACCTTCCGCCTCGAGAGCAACGTTGGGATGAACGTTCAAGCCAACTCTTCCGCCCACTCCATATAGATTGAGGCTGCTGGCCGAAGCTCGGAACATTTCTCCGAACACACCAATTTCACCGTGATCCTGCGCACGGAGCGCCGGAGCCAAACCCAACGCGGCCACCGCGAGCAGCATGATTGCGATTCGTGTTTTCATGGAATCCCCCCTAAAATGCAGGTCTCTCGTTCTCCACGCGGCACACTCGGCCAACTCAAACATGCCAAAGGGCTACTGTGGAGAGACAGTAAATGAGACGAGCAGCGCCGGGCCCAGGTTGGCAGCCAACGAGAGTAGCTGGAGGCGTGTTGATAGTTGACAGCGTTCAGAATAGCGGGAATCCTTGTAGCGCTCTGGGTTAATCCCAGTGCATGGGGTGTGGCATGCATGGAACACTCGATATCCGTAAGAACGCTTCAGGCAGTGGCTTTGACGTGTACCAGGTTCGCTATGAAGATCTCGCCGGCAATTCCTTCGCGGGCAGCATGAGTAACGAGGACCTCCGGGAATTGCTCTACCACAAGTTAGCGCTTCCTCTTACCGACGCAGAACTCGAAATGGACTTCGATCAGCTGGTCCGTGAAGGACATCTACGATTCGATGAAATTGAAATGAAGGCGAGTGAGCTGGCGGGCGCAGGACTTAGATATTTAGAGCCTGAGGCTTAGAATCACCTCGTTACCTACTTGCGAGCAACCTGTGGGGATAATTTGCGCGCTAAATCGGCCGCAATCTGGCGGCCGTGAAACCGGCCGTTCTCGATGAAGATCTCGCTCGTGCGCGCGCCGGCGACAATCACGCCTGCAAGATAAATTCCAGGAACATTGGATTCAAGCGTTTCCGTGTCGCACACCGGCCGGCACTCACCACCGCCGAGTTCGATACCAATCGCGTTCAAGAAGTCGAAATCGGGATGATAACCAGTCAGCGCAAAGACGAAATCATTCGGTAACTCGATCTTGCCAGCTGGTGCTTCCACCAGCACACTACGCTCCCCAATCTCGAGCACTCGGGAATTAAAGAACGCAGTGATCTCCTGATTGCGAATTCGATTCTCGATATCCGGCAGAATCCAGTACTTCACGTTCTTGTGCATCCCAGGTCCGCGATGTACCAGCGTGACGCGAGCGCCATGACGCCACAATTCCAATCCCGAGATCGCGGCCGAATTCTTGCCGCCGATGACTAAAACATCGTTGTCGTAGTACGGATGAGGCTCGCGGTAGTAGTGCATTACCTTGGCCAAGTCCTCGCCCGGAACGTTCATGTAATTCGGCAAATCGTAGTAGCCGGTGGCGACCACGAGTTTTTGCGAGCGATGACGATGACAGTGCGCGAAGCGATCGGTTGTATGCACGCGAAAATCGCCGTCGCTGCCGTCAACACGATCGACCCGCTCGTACTGCCTGACATCCAATGCGTAATGTTCCGCAACTTTGCGATAGTACTCCAGCGCCTCGCTGCGATTCGGCTTCTGATTCGGGCTGCTGAATGGAATGTCGCCGATCTCGAGCAATTCTGGTGTCGTGAAGAACGTCATGTTGGCGGGATAGTGGAAGAGAGAGTTCACCAGACATCCTTTGTCCACCAAAACAGCACGCATCCCCACACGTTGAGCTTCAATCGCGCAGGCCATACCTGTAGGACCGGCACCGATCACAAGAAGATCGAAGATTTCGCCCTCAGCGGTCTTCATGGCAGTTCTATCGACTCAATATAGATGAAAACGTCACAGACTTTGCTCCGAGCATTCTCTGCTCTGATTAAAGGCGCGAGTTGCAGGCATCGATCTACGTCTTCGATTACTTTCCAGAAGGCGAAGAAGCCGCCTGCTGAGGGCGTGCCACGCGCATCATCTCCTGTGTGATCTTTGCCAGCAGTCCTCCCTGATAAAGATTCCCGTGATCCCGGCCCTCGACGTACGTGAATTGGGCGCGAATTCCTGCGTCGCGCAGCGTCTTCTCCAGCAAGCGCGCGGGCTCGTCGAGATGATAAGTGTCAATCGTGCCGACAGTCAGATGAATCTTGTCCTGCAGCAGCGGGCGCAGCCGATCAGCATTGTTGCGGATAATCGTCGCGATGTCATACCTCTCCCACGCACTCGCGATAGCGGGATCGATTTTTCCGGTTGCGCGATCAAACAGACGCTCCGGTCTGCCATCGTCTGCACGTGGACTGAAGACCCACTCGAAAGAAGCCATCTGTCCGCCGTACTCGCCGAAGACAGTTTCTTGGCGGGCAAAATCTTCAAGCGAAACCTGGTCTTTGCCTTTAATGCGCACCAGCATCCACGGCGAGCCAGAAGGGTTTCGATAAAAGTTTTGCGGTGGATTAGCGAGAAGGTTCGGTCCGGTGAAGCTGTGAAAATCGGAGGGATCCGGCGCGGTTGGCCAGGTTCCTCCGAAAAATTCTGGATAGGCGACCTGCAACCACAACACTGCCCAGCCGCCGGAGGAATGGCCGTTCAGCAGACGGCCGCTCGGCTTCGCGTCCATGCGATATTTCTGTTCCAAATACGGAATCAATTCTTCGGTTAACGCCTCACCCCAAGGCCCATTGTTGGCCGAATCGGCAAATTCGTGTGTGCCGCTGGGACAATGCTCATCGAGCAGCACATAAATCATCTCCGGCAGGGTTCCAGCTGCCACCTGCTCGGCAAAGCGCGCAGCCACCCGATTCACAATCGCTGGAAACGTTGCGCCAAAGCCATGGGTCCAATACATCGTGGGATAGCGGCGGTCGGGATTGTTCCGGTAGCTCGGCGGCAACACGACTGCGGCATTCATCTGGATCCGTCGTCCCCAGAATATGGACAGTGAGGAGCTAGTGAAACTGATGACCTCGACTGACTGTGGAATATTGATCTTGAGGTCCGGTACCACTGAATCCAAAACGAGACTAATGCTCCCACCCCTACCCGCGACAATGTGTCCGATTCGCTTTACCGGACCTCGGAGATCTCCCGCCGCAGTTCCGTTGTACGCATAGCTGTGGTTCACATCCAGGAGCGCCATGGCCGCGTAGTCTCCGGAAGGCAAGTGCGAGAAGCTGTCGGGATACGCTGCGGCATCGGAACGTAGGTCCAAGGGTTTGCCCGGAACGAGGTTATGAACTTCTTCGGCTTCGACCCAGACCGCATGCGGATCGATCTCGTCGGGTTTGATTTCATCGCCATCAATCCTCTTGCTCGTGAGAAAGATCAGCAGTCTTCCCGAAATTGGACTTGGCATTCCGGGAGCCAGAGTCACATGAACCATGATCGCTTGTGGCCTGCGCGCAGTTGTGGATGCTGGACGCTGCCCAAAAGTCAAAACGGATACCAGTGTTGCGAGTACGACGGGAAGGCACCGGATCAGTCTTGTCGTAGTTTTGAGTGAATGCATCTAGCTATTTCTGCACTTTTAGCTTTTGATCGAAGAACCGACCAGCCTGTTTGTACGAGTTCACCCAATCCTTCCACAGCAATAGGTCGTGAATCTCATCGGGATAGATGATCTCCTCGTATTCAATGCCCTGCTTTTTCAGCCGCTGCACGAGATCGGTCGTCTGGTTGAAGGGAACGTTGCGGTCGTCGTCCCCATGAATCAGTAGAACTGGAGAACGCCATTTGTTCACTGAAGAATCGGGAGAGGATGAAAAGGCTAACCGGAGTGCCTCTTTCACATCCGGAGCCTCTTCCGAGAAGAGCCGTGGCCGCTGCGGAAGCAGCTCAGACCAATCATGTACGCCGTGGAAGTCAACTCCCGCTTTGAAAATGTCGGAATTGCGGGCAAGTCCCATCGCGGTAAGAAATCCGCCATACGAGCCGCCCCACAACCCGATCCGTTGTGGATCGACATTAGGCAAGGTTTCGAGATAATGCACGCCTGCCAGCACGTCGTTATATTCCGAAGCGCCGCGCCAGCCTGCGTTCGGCGGCTGACGAAAGTCGTGACCATACATAATGCCGAGCCGGTAGTTCACGGACAGGACCGTGTATCCCAAGTTGGCAAGATACTGATTCTCGGCGTATGCATTGTGGTAGTAGTACATGTAATGGAACCCGAGCATCATCTGCCTGGGAGGGCCACCATGAGTAAAGATCAGCGCTGGTCCTCTGCCTGTCTGATTCTTAGGAACAAAGAGCTGGCCGTGGATCGTGAGCCCATCGCTGCTCTTGAACGTCACCTCCTTCGGAACGACCAGTTGAGCTGAAGGAAAGTCCTTCGGCAGCGCATCCTTTGCAGTTAGTTCCCGACCCGAATTGCCGATGCGATATGGCAGAGCCGGTGTAGTCGCAGCAGAGCCGAGACAGAGAATGCGATCTCCCGATGTCACCGTAGGAGCCCATTCGATGGTCTCGCCTCTCGTTATTGCCTTTGGCGCTCCGCCTTTCGCGTCCACACTCCAGATGTGGCGGCGATCAACATCGTCCTGGTTCGAGGAATAAACGATCAGGTTTTGCCCTGCTGGATTGGGGGTGACATCCTCCACGTCAAAGTCGCCCGGCGTGAGTTCGACAGCCCGTCCACCCGAAATGGGAATGGAGTACAGATGATTACGATTCGTTTGCTCGGAGACGAAGACAATGCGATCTCCGGCAAACTGCAGCGACTCCCCAGCAAATGGTGGAAGAGAATCACGAAGAGTCGGACCGCTGCTCCAGATCTGACGTGCTGTGTAGCTGGTCGTATCACCCACCCAGAGCGACCACGGTCTAGGACGAATCGGAATCAGCGGCAGCTTGTTCTCCTGACCTCCGGTGCGAATGAAAGCAATCTGCCTTCCGTCGGGCGACCAGCGCGGAAACATATCGCGCTCGGAGCTCGGGGCAAGATAGTGAAAGGCGCTCAGCAGCGGCGGCTGCTCTTTTTTCTCCGCTTTTTTGTCTGCTGCAGGCTCGGTTGATGAGAGCACTTGATCGAGATTCGGGGAAATGTCTCCAATAACTACCAAGCTATGCGAGGTGCGATCAACGCGGAAAGCGATGCGCCTGCCGTCCGCCGACCATTGCGGCCACGAAATTTCACCGCGAATATCGGTCAATGGCTTAGCCGTCGCGCCAGCTGGAGCGTCAGTACGAGCCATCCATAGCTGATGCTTTGTCTCCCACACGGCATACTTTCCGTCCGGAGAAATCTGGATGTCTTCGCAGCCCTCCTCTTCACAACCCATGTCGCCAAGCAGGCGCGGCTCACCCTTGTCTACTTCTGCTGCCCACACCTGTTGCTTTGGTTGCGCCGGCAAACTGACCGGATTCGCCGATCGACCGATTCTATTTAGCTCCGAACCGCGTGCGTAGAGAACGGTTCGGCCATCCGGAGTGATCTTCAGCGACGCAATCCGCTGGCCGTCATCTCCTGAGTAGTGCGTGATCTGGCGCCCAACGAAATCAGGTGCGGTTGCCATCCAGACGTTGTCGGACCCTTTGTTGTTGAACACCCAGCCCACAATCTCGGCACTTTGGGCGGAAGTGAGCTGCGAAGGAAACGGCGAGCTCATGACTTGTTCAACCGTGAAGCTCTGGGCAATAGCAGCGACGGAAGCGAACAGCAGAAAGAAGGAGCAAAATTTGAGTGCTTTCACGTGGTCTCCAGGCATCAGCTTTTCAGAAATCTTGCATGATACTCGCAGAGGTCCTCCACGCCAAGATTCCCGCCGCACAAAATCAACACAACGTGGGAGTCAGGACGAAAGCTCTCTCTCAGGCGCAAGGCGGCGGCAAGAGTGCACGAAGCAGCGGGCTCGGTGAGGACCTTGGCACGTTCCAATAGGACTTCGAGGGCTTCAACCGCCTCCTTGTCCGAAATAACCGTCACGCTGAGAAGATGCTCCTTAGCCATTGCCAGAGTGTGGAAAGAGACTGAGGGAGCTCCCAATGTCTTTGCGATCGAAGTTGGACGAATCTCGATCGGATGTCCAGCAGCCAGGGCCAGCGCCATAGCATCGGCGCCTTCTGTCTCAACGCCGCGAAAGCGGACGTTCTTCTGAGAACGGATCGCCACGGCGGTCCCACTCATCAGGCCGCCTCCCCCTATGCTCACGAACACATCTGTGAGTTCAGGCACATCTTCGAGGATCTCCAAGCCCAGCGTTCCTTGTCCCGCCATCACCAACGGATCGTCGAATGGATGGACGAAAAGCATTCCCTGGTCTTGATAGTCGTGGGCCTTGGCGAAGGCTTCGGAGATGTCTTCGAGCTGAATGACCTCAGCTCCGTATCCGCGTGTCGCTTCGATGTAGTTGCGAGGCGTGCTGCGATGTGTGAGCACTACGCTGCGGCACCCAAGCACCTGGCCGGCGTACGCCACTGCCTGCGCATGATTTCCGCCGCTGACAGCTACAACCCCAGCGCGCCGCGCGTGCTCGAGTTCGGAAAGAATCTTATTGAATGCTCCGCGAATTTTGAATGCACCAGTGGTCTGAAACAGCTCCAATTTGAGATAAAGATTCGTGCCAAGCATCTCGCTCAAGGTGCGGTTGCGGACCGTGGGAGTGCGCCTTACATATTTCGAGATGCGCTCGCGGGCTTCCTGAACGTCCTGAAAGGAGATCATTAGTTCAAGTGATTGTGGCACAGGCGCCCTCGCCTGTGTTCGCTTTGGGCAGAGCCACAGCCGAGGGCGGCTGTGCCACACTGATTCATCCCTGTCGGATCGGAGAAGTCGTTAAGGAGCCGCCCTGGCTGTCTGGACGTTCTTGGAATAAAGAAGCCGGTACACCGTCGCGTTGCGCATAATCGCCTGTACGTATTCGCGAGTCTCGCTGAATGGAATCGCCTCGACAAATTCGTGGATATCCCGATATGGGCCTTGCTCCTGCCAGCTTTTTACGCGGTCTGAACCCGCATTGTAGGCAGCCAAAGCAAATTGTACTTGCCCGCCGAAACTGTCGACGATCTCTTTGAAATATCGCGTGCCCAGCTGAATGTTGACGTTGGGATCGGTTAGCTGGTCCTGGCTGAAGTGCCTCAACCGAACTTCCTTCGCCATCTTCTTGCCGACTGGAGGCAGCAGTTGCATCAGTCCCCAGGCATTTGCATGCGAGACCGCCTGAGGATTGAACTCGGACTCTTGACGAATCAAGCTGGCTACCAGATATGGGTCAAGACCATTCGCGTTCGCGTAACGCGTCAGCTCGTTCCAATATGGTTTTGGAAAAAGAATATTCCACGCCCAGGAGGGCATGTCGGTGATGTCACCGGCAAAGTAGCCGGGCACGGCGCGCTTGAAGGATTGTAGTGCCCGATCTGGCCGGTCCGCTTTTAAGTACACACGAGCGATCTCGGCTTTTGCGTAGAGCTTGTCGGGTTCAGCCTGAAGTTCGCGAACGGCGAAATCGAATAATGCAGCGTTGGTCAGCAGCTGTGCGCGAGCAACGCGCAAATCGTCCGACGGAGCTTCGAAGCTGTTCTTATCGACATCGTCCTGCGTCGGTATCTTATCGAGCAGCGGATCATGTTTTGCAGCATCGAAACGGAAGCGCAGACGCTCGCGAGCGAGATCCGCGTAGTAGTAATGCGTGAACCGGCGAAGAATATAGGCGTAATACTCGCCTGCGCGATCGTAATCTCCGTCTTCTTCCGCCAATCGCGCGCGCCAGTACAGCGCTGGAGGAATCTCCTGTCCGGCGGGATACAACCTTACCTGCTCTTCCATCAGGCGCTTGGCTTCGTCCTTATTTCCGGTGCGCAGGTTCAGCCATGCCGCCTTCCAATGCGAGTACGGTGAATACTTTCCTTCAGGAAAGAGTTTGAATTGCGCGGTATAAAACTCAATTGCATTCTTGTAGTCGGGCCGCAACAGATACATGTTGCTGGCCGACAGCAGGGCTTCCTGTAACCACGGACTCGCCGGAAACTTCTGCATCATGTCAGAAAGAATCTGACGCTCGCGGTCGCCGTCGTCTTTGCTGCGTGCGATTTCGTGCAGATAGTAAAACCGTTCGGCTTCGTACAGTTCGGAACTTGCTGGAACCGACTCGAGGAGCGACTTAGCTTCCTCCAACTGATGCTGGCGATAGAGGGCTCCGCCGAGCTTCACTTGCAGCTCATGCTGCAAACTTTGCTGACTCATATCCGACCGTATGCTGTCGAGAATCCCGCGATATTCGGTCGCGGCGAGGTCGAATCGGCGTCCCTTCATCAGCAGATCGGCGCGCGTGCGGCGTTGTTCAAGAGTCGGAGCCGAGATGAGTCCCTGTCCGCCGAGCTTGGTCAATTCAATTTGCGCTGCCGAGGCCTCCTGGCTAAGCGGCATCTCGGCGTACAAATGATTCCAAATTGAAACAGCCCTCGCCAATTGACCGGCAGCGGCATACGCCTGGCCGAGCGCGAGTTCGACATCCGGCTTGCTATCGCGCATCCCTTCGAGCAGGCGAATGGCTTCGTCGTGTTCTTTGGACCCGATCAACGCGCTCGCGCGCATGATCTCTGCCTGTCTGATAAAGAGCGAATCAGTATGTTTATCGCCGAATCCTTTGAGTAAAGCCGCAACC
Organism: Acidobacteriota bacterium; assembly: GCA_003225175.1. Classification (NCBI taxonomy): domain Bacteria; kingdom Pseudomonadati; phylum Acidobacteriota; species Acidobacteriota bacterium. The sequence continues at coordinate 61,901 of QIBA01000032.1, read as the reverse complement.
CGCTGCTGATCGGGAGCAGATGCCGCTGCCGACTGTGCCAGAAAAAAGTCCGCGTAATCCGACAGTTCGCTATCCGGAAGTGCCGCCAACTTCAACTCTTTGTCGGCTTTTACGTAGTCCTTGTCCTGCAGATGTGCGTAACCGAGCACCAGATGAGCAAGCATGCCGCCCTCGTCGGCGCGGTGCTTGACGGCATAACGCTCCACAGCCGTGTAGGCGATCGGCGTCGGCTGCTCCAGCAACTGCTTCGCCATTGGACGCAATTCCGTCGATGCCACAAAAGCGCGATGCAGCTTTTTCTTATGCGCCGGAGTGACTGTCGAGTGGCTTCTTCGCGGTGCGCTGCGCTTTCTTTGCGGAGCACGTTTGTGAACATTGATAGAGGAGCTCTGCCCCAGACTTAGCGCAGACGAAGAGATCACCAGCAGGCACAGGAGTACGTATGAGATGCAGCGAGACAACACAGCGGATTGGGTTCCTGAATTCAGCTCACTTATAGATTAACCCGAGATCAGGCGGGAAAGTCGCTTCCCATCAAAGACCTGTCATTGTCGGCAAGGATACGCACGACCTCCGAGTCAAAGTATCTGGCAGGGGCGACAGGTGTGCCGCCGTATCGTTTGTCATACGTGGCGCGGCTCTTCTCGATGTCTTCACGAAGGACTCTGTACAGATCGCGATTCTGCTTGCCCTCAGCTACCTTGGATTGGTTGTAGAGCTTGATCTCGTCGACCAATAATTTCGCGAAGCGCTGAGCCTTCGTGTGAAGCTCCTGCTCCTCGGCCGAGAGGTTTCCGATCCCCGGCGCTGAGTCCGTTGCGACTTTGGTAGAAAGTTCAGCGGCGCGCGTCGTCGGGATCTGAACACCGCCAATGCTCGCCGCCGTCGTACCCGCGCTTGACTCCGGCGATTGTGATCCGCTCGGCTTCTTTCCCGCCGCCAATTCGAGCCAAAGACAGGTGTAACGAGTGAGCACGTCAATGGCTGAAAAATCGCCTGCTAGACCGCCTTTCTGCCCTGCATCGCAGTAGAGAAGTGCCGCCACTTTATCTCGAACAACCAAGGGAAATACTGTGGAGCTTCCGTCCGATGGCGCTCCGTGCTGCTGAATGAAGGAATTATCAAATTCGGATGCAGCCGAGGACGCCCGGTTGCGCTCCTGAATCGCGCGCGCGGCCAGCCCTTTGGATCCATCCAGCGTGAGCCCCCGGATGTTATCGTCGGCAAATCCACGAGCTTGCCACCCGGCTAAGGTCGTGCCTCGAACGACAAATAGCGCCGTCCTCGCGCTGAAGTTCGCGACTCCTTCGAGGAATGCCTTAAGAATGTCGGCCTGAACAGTCGAAGCCTGAATGGCTGACAAAGTCGAACTAAGGATGTCGCTGGCCGGTGAGCTGAGCGAGGGTGGTTGTCCACCTGCGGACGCGAGAAGAGGTGCGATCTCATGCAAAACCTGTTCGACAACGTCCTTCCGAAACTGGTCAGCTTGTTGGCTAAGGCGCTGCGAAACTACGCGTTCGATGCTGCTACGGACTTGATTGAGATCGGCCATCAGGAGTTCTGGGCGGATTATAAGGGGAATCGGGTGATCGGGTCATCGGGTGAAGTCAGGAGCGGCGCTCGGCAGTCGGCACTCGGCGTTCGGCCACTCGGCATTCTGATCAACCACACACAAACCGCAAAGGCCGACAGCCCGACCGCTGACAGCCTTGGGTTCCCCGAGATTCCGGATAGGCAAGATAAACTTAATTCGCGAATACTGCGTAGTAGCATTTAAGATGTCAGACTCAATTTCGGCGCCTTTTCCCCCTGCATATGATCCTGTAGCAAATTGGCGACGAATGAGTCGTATTTCATATGGAAAGTATTGAAGCCAAGGTTGCGGAGCCACAGACCGAAGAACTGGCGCTGGTAGATGCGGCGCGTCACGGTGATGTGGGCGCGTTTGAGCAACTGATCAAGCGCTACGACCGCAATGTGTTCCGCATTGCCCAGCACATCACACAGAACCGCGAGGATGCAGAAGACGTCGTTCAGGACGCATTTATTAAGGCTTATCAGAACCTTGAGCAGTTCCAGGGGAACTCCAAATTCTACACCTGGCTGGTGCGCATAGCGGTAAACGAGGCGCTGATGAAGCTGCGCCGGCGCAAGACGAGCAAGACCGTCTCCCTGGACGAGGACGTGGAAACCGAAGAAGGCTCCATGCCTCGCGAGGTGGCCGACTGGGGCCCTAACCCCGAGCAGCTATACGGCCAATCTGAGCTGGGAGACATACTCCAAAAGACAATCCAAGGTTTACCCCAAAGTTTCCGCACCGTTTTCGTATTGCGGGACATCGAAGGATTGTCTACAGAAGAGACAGCGGAGATGCTAAATTTGAGTGTCCCTGCTGTGAAATCGCGGCTCCTGAGGGCAAGGCTCCAATTGCGAGAGCGCCTCAACCGCTACTTCAAAAAAGTAAAAAGGGACGGGGCTAAGCCGCAGTGAAATGCAAAGACTTCCTTAAAGAACTTAACGAGTACCTGGACGGCGATATTGACGTCCAGCTTAAAACGGAGTTGGAAGAGCACCTTCAGTGGTGCCATAACTGCTTCGTTGTATGCAATACCACCCGCAAAACCATCGAAATCTACCGCGATAACGACGTTTACCCGCTCCCTGAACCCATCCGAGACCGACTCCACGACGCCATCGTCAGCAAGTGTAAACAGAAGCACGAGCAGAAAACCTAGCTCTATCTAGCCCCTGTGCTGCGCCCGGTACGAGGGGGTAGACTTGTGCCTAAGGGCGGTGTGTGCCCATCTTGGCATGCGCAGAATTGCGTTTGTGTCACTCTTACCGGTTCTGGTGATTTGCGCGATTTGGGCGCAGAACACTACTTCGCCGCACGCATCGCACATTCCCATTCCTGAAGCCGGATTCGTCTCTCCCAGTCAGTATACGAATGCCTTCTTCGGCTTCTCCCTGCCATTGCCGAAAGATCGCAAATACCAGATCGAAGACATCAGCGAATCCGACAAAGCGCTGGAGCACTCGTTGTTCGCCTACAAATCGGCGAGCAAGGGACTCTCCCTGCTAATCGTCTCTGCCACCCAGGTCTTCGGCGCGCGGGACGACGAAGCACAAAAAGCGGTATTCATTTCGGGCATGCAGGGTCAAAAAGGTGCCGAGGCGATTAGCATTGGAGGCCGCCTGTTCTGGAAAAGTGAGCTTGAGGAAAAGACCTTTTCGGGAAAACTCCACCGTCTACGTTATGCCACCGCAGTGCCGGGATATGTGCTTCTATTCAGCGTTTCGTCCTACAATTCCGGACAGACTGACGACCTGCGCAACTGTATTGAGTCGCTAAAGTTCTTTGATCCGGCCAGAGCAAGCGAAATCGCCGGATCAGGCAGCCGCCCTTTTCTGCCAACAGCTGCAAAGCGACGCCTCGAGAACGGCCCACAGCTCGATGTCGCGCATTTGGAGCAGGGAGCCATCTCCGGGAATCGCTATTCTAATCCCGTTTTGGGATTTATTTATCAGCTTCCCGAAGGATGGTATCCGGAAGCGCAGAATTCCAACCCTAAGAGGCACGAAGTAGACATCATTGCAGGCGATTCTACGAGGACTGCGATCGTCCAGGAATGCACAAAAACGTTGCTCTCAGCCACGCAGCCTGCCGAGACGAACGGCCCAGGAGGATCACCTCCAAGGATTACCATCATGGCCGCTGATCCTTCGTGCTTCGCACCGGACCTCAAATATCCAGATTCGGTGCACGACTCGGAAGCACTTCATCGCATAGGAGAAGCCATCGTTCACAGCTTTGCCGGCACTTCCCTGCTTGGCCGCGAAGCTAACCTCCTGCGAGCCATCGAACTCGACGGACACCTCTTCCTCGAAATGCCCAGCGTCTCCGCAGTACCTGTAGCCGGCTCTACCCTGCTGCGAAAAGTGCACAGATCTTTTGTCTTAACCAGCCTGCAGCAGTACTGGGTGATATGGCTCTTCGAAACCGATACTCCCTCTGAACTCGAGCGGATGATGAAATCCACAATTTCGTTCGCTCCACCTCACCAGGCGGCCGGTCCGGGGGGGATTTAGGCCCGCCCGCCTCCGGCATTGGCTTGCTGTCGCCAATCGCTTGCGCGTTTTTTCCGTGGCCGCCCAGGGGGCTCCATGTTCCAACCAGACCGCGAAGAATTCCTTTCGTCCAGCGTAAATGACGGTCCTCTGCCGAAGCTGCAACGGCAAGGAATTGGGCTGAGTCTTTCCGGCGGCGGCTTTCGCGCATCCCTGTTTCACTTGGGCGCGTTGCGCCGATTGAACGAGCTGGGGATATTGCACCATCTCGACACCATAAGCTCGGTTTCGGGCGGAAGCATCATGAATGCTTTCCTGGCTGCGACGCTGCCGTTTCCCCTTTCGGCACCAGTACAAGATTGGGAGAATGTCATATCGAAACCATTGCGGAAGTTTTGTTCACAGAACATCCGGCGAAAACCGATACTGAAAGGATTATTGCCGTGGGAGTCGAATAGCAAAGCATTGGCGGAGCAGTACGATTCTCTGCTCACCCGCGGCAAGCTGATCTCGCAGCTTCCACCCGCCAAGCCGCTGTTTGTCTTCTGCGGCACTGATCTTGTCTACGGCGTTAACTGGATCTTCACGCAACCTCGAACCGGGGATTACCAAGCCGGATACCTGAGTCCCATACCAGCAGACTGGAAACTCTCGACCGCTGTCGCGGTCTCTTCCTGCTTTCCGCCGGTTTTCAAGCCAGTGTCTCTCAACTTCGATCCGAAAAAGCTAACCGGCGGGAAAGCGCAAGGGCCAACGCGTAATGAAAACATTCGCAACCTGACCTTCAGCGATGGCGGCGTTTACGACAACCTCGGCCTGGAACCGATTTGGAAGACACACAAGACGGTGCTTTGCTCGGACGGCGGAGCTTTGTTCGACAGCAACGCCGGCAAGACCTTCTTCTGGAACGTAAAGCGCTGGCTTGCCATTCCTGAGAACCAGGCCCTCGCCGTCCGAAAACGCTGGTTAATTTCAAGCTTTGGCGATTCCAGCGCGAATGGTCTTGACGGCACATTCTGGGGAATTGGCAGCGCCCGAGAAAAGTACAGGCTTGCGGGCGGCGGATATCTCTCGGGAGGCTATTCGAAAGCGCTGGCAACCGAAGTGATCGGCTGTATCAGAACCGACCTCGATGGCTTTTCAGAAGCCGAAGCCGCAGTTCTTGAAAATCATGGATACTGGCTGGCCGACGCCGGGGTCTCGGTGCATCTACCTCCGCCACTGCGACCCGATCCGTATCCCCCGCTCCTCCTACCACATCCGGAATGGGCCGATGAGCAAAAGGTTCGAGAGGCACTGAAGGACAGTTGGAAGAGAACGGTTTTCGGACGAGGATAGACAATTGTGCCCACGCGGCGCGCAGAGACGCAGCAAGCTGCGTCTCTACTGTTGACACTCGCTGCTATTTCACCATCGCGCTCTGAGTCGCACCCGGTTCCGGTCGGATCATTTGCATCGACGTGACCGAGTATTCACGCTCCTTGCCATCAAGCTCAGGTACAGCCAATAAGAGCTTGTCCTTCTTAATACGGAATTCGGCCCGCTCTCCGACCGGCAGGAGCATCGGATGCTTCTCGTCGCGCGGACGGATGCGATACAAGACACGATCCGTCTTCAGCACATATTCCTGGCAAAGGAGCTGCCGCGTCTTCTTGTGCGCCCCGTCAGTGCCCAGAACCTCTCCGGCAAAGCTCTTGCCGCTGTTTTCGTCCACGCCGCATTCCACGCCGTCCATGGCAGTAATGGTGCCCTGCTGATGAAATACCGGTTCCTTCGCAAACGCCGAACTGGCAGCCAGAAAGAGGGCAGCCGCAAGTATGGATTTCATGGTTCATCTCCTCACTGCAAAGGGACCAGCTGAAGCGTTGGATCAGCAATTTTTTGCTGATCCGGAAGTTACTAAAGGCACCAATGGCAAGGAGCAAATAGGGTTTCCGCAGCGAACGACGTACACATCTTGACTTCAAAACAGACTCGAGGTAGCAAGAAAGGAAGGACTGATGGCTGTCGCAGGAAGACAGTCACAGGATGCGAACCAGGAGAATGACGGAGAGATCATGAATGTGAGATTCACTGATAATTCACTGATAATTCACTGCCCCTGTCGGACTCAGCCTGTGTTCATGCGCCTCTCCGCGTGCTCAAAAATTTTCGCTGTTATTTTCGCTGTTATTGGCCGGATCAGTGAAAAAGCAGTGAATTGATAAAAGAGGATCGATCCCGATTTTCCCACCCCCGATTTGTACCAACGTGCTTGATTACATTGGTACGGTGCGCACGCGAAACCTATCCTGCTTGCCCATTGAGTGCGATAGTTTACGCGTATGGCCGATTTGCAAGACGAACTCGTAGGCTTGCGTGCGCAAGTAGCTGCGCTGACCGCCCGCTTATATCGCGTGGAACAGAGACTCGGTCTGGAAAGCGAGTCGCCGCGGGAAGCTCCAGTTGTCAAACATGAAGCTGCGAAAGCGCCATACCCCTTAGCTCCGCCACCGTCCACTCCAGCTAAACCGTCGGAACCTCTCCCAACGTTCTTGGCCGGGCCGCTGTCATCGTCAGCAGCAGTTAGAGCAGAGGAGGACGAACTCGAAGGCCAGATTGGCAAGCTATGGCTGAACAGAATCGGGATTGTTGCCATCCTGGTAGGTGTCTCCTATTTCATCAAGTACGCCTTCGACAACGGCTGGATTGGGCCCGCAGGTAGAGTTGCACTGGGTCTGCTGGCCGGAATCGCGCTCATTCTCTGGAGCGAGCGATTCCGCTCACGGGGACACGCGCCTTTTTCCTATTCGCTCAAGGCCGTCGGCATTGGAACGTTGTATCTGTCGCTTTGGGGAGCGTTCCAGGTGTATCACCTGGTGCCTTCGGCGGCGGCTTTTGTGGCGATGATCCTGGTGACTGCCTCAACGGTAACGCTGGCTCTCACGCAGGACGCGGAAATCCTGGCGGCGTTCGCCATGATCGGCGGTTTCAGCACTCCTCTGCTGCTTTCCACGGGCGAAAACCATGAGGTCGTTCTCTTCTCTTACGTTTGCCTGCTGGACTTGGCGATGCTTGCCGTGGTGAGGGTCAAACCCTGGCGCAGATTGCTGGTTGGCAGCTTCACCGGTACCGCCATCCTTTATGGCGGATGGTTCTTTGAGTACTACACGAAAGAACAGCGTGGCGTTACGACACTGTTCACCTTGATCTTCGCGGCGATTTTCGCAGCCATTCCGCTGCTCACCCCGCTGACGCGATCCCGCTGGCATGCCGGCTTTTCCATCACCCTAACATTCCTGCCGCTTGTGAATGCTGGGGCTGCTTTCCTGTGCTTGCATGCGATGTATGAGGACGAGACTCTCACCTGGTTCGCGCTCGCATTGGCGGGGGCTTATCTCGTACTGAGCAGCCAGTTCAAGCGACGGCTTGGCAGCGACCCCGACGTAGTGAAAACGATCAACCTTTTGCACGTGGCAATCGCTGTAGCGTTCATTACCATAGCCATCCCTCTGAAGCTGAACTCGCACTGGATTACGCTCGGATGGCTGGTCGAGTCAGCCGTACTGCTGTACATCTCGGTCCGAACGCAAACGAATTTTCTCCGTTACTTTGCCGCTGTCACGCTGTCGTTGGGAATCATTCGTCTTCTGATTTGGGATAACTTCAGCGTCGAGACACTGATTTTCAATGCCCGCTTCGCAACATACCTTGTGGCTATCGCGATCCTCGGCGGCATCGTTGCTGCGGCTAGCAGGTCCGCCAGCGAGCGCGAAAGGCCAGCCGTTCGTCTCGCCAGTATTCTTCTGAACCTGCTCGCGCTGATCGCGCTCACTCTGGAGGCGTCTGACTATTTTCGCCGGCAAGCCACGGAGCTGTATCAGATGCACGATCGCGCGGCCGGCGCGTTTCATCAGATTAATCTCGCTCGCAACTTCAGCTACTCACTTATCTGGCTTGCTTACGGAGCGGGACTCATGATGTTTGGCTTTCGTAAACGCTCCGCCTTCGTTCGCTGGCAGGCACTTGTGCTGATCGCCTTCACGATTGGCAAAGTTTTCCTTTTCGACGTTTCCGAATTGCAACAGGGCTATCGCATCCTGAGCTTCATCGCTCTCGGAGGAGTGCTCATGGGAATTTCCTACGTTTATCATCGCGACTGGTTGAAACTCGGCGCGAGCGTAGAAGCAAAATCGTCCGAGACACCCTTTGCATGAAGATGCTTCTTCTAACCCTCGCTTCGCTTCTCCTGCTGATGCCGTCCGGCTCACATTCGAAGTACCAGCGGCCCGTGCAGGTCTCGGCTGCAGGGCAGAACTATGTTGCTGTGGACGAAGCGATCTGGAACCATGCGCGACACGATCTTGGGGACCTGCGGCTGGCCTCCGGTGATAGCGAAGTTCCGTATGCAATCGCCATCCAGCACGGCAGTTCGGAGGAGCAGCGCACCGGAGTCACGGTACTCCAACAGACGACCGTAGGAGAAAAGACGCAGTTCTTAATCGATATGTCCGGAGTGACGGAGTACGACCATGTGCAATTGAAGCTGGCGACGCGAAACTTTGTCGCGCACGCGCGAGTGGAAGGCGCCGATGATCCTCACGCTCGAGCCTGGGCAGGCCTAGGAGACACGATCCTCTACGATCTGTCCCGCGAGAGTCTCGGCTCCAACACGCTGCTGCGCATTCCGCGCGCAACTTACAAGTACTTACGCGTTACGATCGATGGGCCGGTTGCGCCCTCCGATGTTCAAGGCGCGACTTCAGAAATGGCCGAGGAGCATCCGGCGGTGTGGCGGGATGTAAGCGGCGCTCCGGACCAGGCACAATCAGGCAAAGAAACGATTTTCAGTTTCAAAATCTCTGACAAGATTCCAGCCGAGCGTTTGGAGTTTCGCGTTGCTCCATCTCCAAACACGAACTTTCGCCGCGATATCGAACTTCGAGATGATAAAGACAACTGGATAGGCTCGGGCGATATCGAACGCGTGCACATGGTGCGCGGCGGTCGTAAGATCGACTCCGAGCGATATACCGTAGATTTTTCCGGAATCGGACATACAACGATCAAAGTGCTGGTCCAGAACGGAGACGATCGGCCACTTAACTTTACCGGCGTGCGTCTGCAGCAATTGGAACGCCGCCTCTATTTTGAGGCTGCGGGACACGCCCAGCTGACGCTCTACTACGGCGATGAGAAGCTGAACTCGCCCATTTATGACTACGCCAAGCTTTTCCAGCAAAGCAAAAATTCCACAGTAGCGACCTTAGGGGCTGAAGCTGCAAATGCGGCCTACAGCGAACATCCAGATGAACGGCCCTGGTCCGAGCGCCATCCAGTCGTCCTGTGGATTGCGATTATTGCCGCGGTCCTGATACTGAGCGCAATCGCGTTGCGATCCATGCGGACAGCTACCGCTTAAGAACGGCCATAGCGAACGGGCGACGCTTACTCTCACAACCTGCGCTGACCCAGCGGCTACCGCGCGCCGGTACTGCACTTCTGTACCCTGTTCCCTGTACCCTGTTCCCTGTTCTAAGATTTCGTAGCTCGACGAATCTCAGGGGGTTCACCATGTCCACCAGCGCTATTGCCACGCAGCTTAAGCCTTGTCCGATCTACATAGATGGACGTCCGCAGATTTCGCGCGGCGAGGTTTTGATTCAGCACAATCCGGCAACGGGGGAGCCCGTGGCTGAGATCCCGATTTGCACACATGAGGAAGTTTCTGCGGCTATCGCTTCGGCGCAGGCTGCGTTCCCGGCATGGAGCGCTACGCCGGTGATGAACCGGTGCCGCGTACTCTTTCACTTCCATCAACTCATGGAGAAACATGCCGACGAGCTGATAGCGCTGGTAACGGAAGAAAATGGCAAAGTTCGCGAGGAGGCCCGCGGATCATTCCAGCGTGGGTTGGAGTGCGTGGAATTTGCTTGCGGCGTCTCCAGCATGATGATGGGCGAGACCGTGGAGCATGTCGGGGCGGACGTGAATGGTTGGTCGACGCGGCATCCATTGGGCGTCTGCGTGGGAATCACTCCCTTTAATTTTCCCTTGATGGTACCGCTCTGGATGTTTCCCGTAGCCATCGCTTGTGGAAATACATTTGTGCTGAAGCCCTCAGAGCGCGTACCCCGAGCGTCGGTGCGCCTGCTGCAGCTGTTGTATGAGGCTGGACTTCCAGCTGGCGTATTGAACCTTGTGCATGGAACCAAGCCGGTGGTTGATCAGCTGCTTACCGATCCGCGGGTGAAGGCAGTGTCCTTTGTTGGATCGAGTAGCGTGGCGAAGTACGTCTATGCAACCGCATGCGCGAATGGCAAGCGCGCGCAGGCGCTCGGCGGCGCGAAAAATCATTCAGTCGTGATGCCGGATGCGGACATGAAGCACTCGGCGAGCACAATCATGTCATCCTCATTCGGATGCGCAGGCGAGCGTTGCGTGGCTACTAGCGTGGTCGTCGCCGTGGGCGAGGCGGCCGATCCGCTGCTGGCTGCGTTGAAGAAGGCTGCGGATGAGATGAAGGTAGGCGATGGCATGGATCGTAGCTCTGTGATGGGTCCAATCATCAATAGCGAAGCCAAGCGGCGCATTCTGAACTATATCGATATCGGTGAGCAGGAAGGCGCTAAGCTGGCGCGCGATGGACGCAAGGATTCTTGCTGTGACAATGACGGATATTTCGTTGGTCCGACGATCTTCGACAACGTGAAGCCCTCGATGCGGATCGCGCGCGAGGAGATCTTTGGTCCATTGCTGTCCGTGGTTCGCGCTAAGAATCTCGAAGAGGCGATCGAGGTGGTCAACTCCTCGGAGTATGGGAACGCCTCGTCGATCTTTACCAAATCGGGGCAGACTGCACGCGAGTTCAGCGCCAAGGTGCAGACAGGGATGGTCGGAATCAACGTCGGCGTGCCTGCTCCAGTAGCGATCTTTCCATTTACCGGCTGGAAAGGCTCGTTCTTCGGCGATCTGCATGCGCTAGGGAAAGATGGCGTAAAGTTCTATACCGAAACGCGGGTGGTGACGTGCAGGTGGTAGCTCCTCGATTGTCATTCCTCGCCGCTGATTTGCGGCGAGGAATACTTATGAGTACTGGCTCTTCCGGGACCAATCGAGAAGAGCGAACACAAGGGCCACAAAGGACAACGGCGAGGTCACGAAAGACACAGGAAAAATGTCAGAGGCCCACGTATGTCGCGCGCTTCAGGAAATTCCCGCTTCCAGCTTTGCCCAGGAATTTGTCGTTCTCTACGAGCACACGTCCGCGGGACATCACTACGTCGGGCATTCCCTTCACTTTGATGCCTTCGAACATTGAGTAATCCACTCGCATGTGGTGAGTTTTGGCGCTGATCGTATGTTCGCGATTTGGATTAAAGATCACAAGGTCGCCGTCGCTGCCCACAGCGATCGTTCCTTTGCGCGGATAGAGTCCGAATATCTTCGCCGGGGTAGTTGAAACAAGTTCGACGAAGCGGTTCACGCTGAAGCGTTTCTTTCCTACTCCTCCGGCATAGACGAGGCTCAGGCGATGTTCAATGCCAGGTCCGCCATTAGGAATCTTGGTGAAGTCATCTTTTCCGAGCTCTTTCTGTTCTTTGAAACAGAACGGACAGTGATCTGTGGAGACAACTTGCAGGTGATCGTTCTTTAAACCGTTCCAGAGCTTTTCCTGGTGCCACTTCTCACGCAACGGCGGAGTGAAGACATATTTGGCACCTTCGAAGCCAGGTGCGTCCATCTCCTCCAGCGAGAGATACAGATATTGCGGACAGGTCTCGGCGTAGACAGGCAATCCACGATCGCGAGCTTCGCGGACCTTTTCTAGCGCATCGTTGCAACTGAGGTGAACGATGTATACGGGAGAACCGGCCATCTCCGCAAGCGCGATAGCGCGGGCTGTAGCTTCGGCTTCGGCAGTAGTTGGGCGCGTGAGCGCGTGATATTTCGGCGCGGTCTTCCCTTCAGCCAGCGCCTGCTTTACGATCACATCAATCGCGCCGCCGTTCTCCGCGTGCATACAGATCATCCCACCACTTTTTGAAGCCGCTCGCATGGCTCGAAAGATAGTGGCGTCGTCCAGCATGAAGACACCGGGATACGCCATGAAGAGTTTGAAACTAGTGACGCCATCGCCAATGAGTTGCGAGATCTCATCGATGCGCGCATCGGGCAGGTCAGTGATGATGCAGTGGAAGGCGTAGTCGGCGACTGCTTTGGGAGCGGCCTTCTGCATCCACGCATCGAACGCCGTGCGAAGCGTTTGTCCTTTGTACTGGATCGCGAAGTCGATGAGCGTTGTGGTTCCACCAAAGGCCGCGGCACGCGTGCCGGTCTCGAAGTCGTCAGCGCTAGTGGTCCCGCCGAAAGGCATGTCGAGGTGGGTGTGAACATCGATGCCACCCGGCATCACGTATTTGCCCGCCGCATTGAAAACGCGCGCGGCGTTCTCCTGAGGCAAGTTCACGCCGACGGAATGAATCTTTCCATCCACGATTGCGACGTCGGCAGTGTAAGTATCGGTCGCGGTAACAACAGTTCCGTTCTTGATAAGAGCATCAAAGGCCATGAGGTCTCCGGGAAAGCTGGGAATCGCAGATTTTATGCTATGCTGCCGAAATTTCCAGCCTATCATTGAGACAGGATCACCATGCATACGGGCCCCAAGCTTACTCCGGAGCAACTCGAAGAGAACTTCGCAGATATTAATCCGCCGCTTACGCCGTCGCTCGCCCTGGAAGCGGCGTCGCGCTGCCTGTTCTGCTACGACGCGCCCTGCATAAAGGCCTGTCCAACCGAGATCAATATTCCACAATTTATTCGGCAAATCCTCACGCAGAATCTTATGGGAGCCGCGCGAACCATTCTGTCCGCCAATGTGCTTGGACATAGCTGCGGTCGAGTTTGTCCAACGTCGGTTTTATGCGAAGGCGCATGCGTTCTAAATGCGGAAGGAAAGAAGCCGGTTGAGATTGGACGTCTGCAGCGGCACGCCGTCGACCACGTGCTCGATCACGGCATCAATGTGCTCAAGTCTGGTAAAGAAAACGGACAGCACGTCGCCTTGATCGGCGCTGGCCCGGCGAGTCTGGCATGTGCGGCAGAGTTGCGACGACTCGGATACGGTGCCGTGATCTTCGATGCCAAGCGTCATCCAGGTGGACTGAATACCTACGGAATCGCTGCCTACAAAATGCGCGCGGCGGATGCCGTACGCGAGATTGAGATGATCCGCGCGCTCGGAGTCGAAATCCGAAACGGAATCACCGTCGGCCGCGACCTATCGCTGGCAGAACTCGAACGCGAGTACGACGCGATATTCCTCGGTATTGGACTCGGCGAAACCGAAGATTTGCACATCGAATCGGAACAAATCCGCCGATGCGGCGATGCGCTCTCTTTTATTGAGAGGACAAAGACCAACGGCTTCGATCATGTGCAAGTCGGCACGCGAGTCGCCGTAATCGGGGGCGGCAATACCGCGATCGATGTCGCTACTGCTGCACGAAGATTGGGGGCTGAAGTCGTGTACATGATTTATCGGCGCGGCCACGAAGAGATGTCCGCATTTGATTACGAATACGATTTGGCGAAGGCCGACGGCGTGACGTTCATCTGGCAGGCTGCTCCTGTACGAGTTGTGCCGGATGCACGCGGCAGAGCGCAAGGCCTGGTTTGTGTAAAGACTGAGCTGGGCTCACCCGATTTATCGGGCAGACGCTCTTTCCGTCCCATTCCCGGAAGCGAATTTACGCTCGACGTTGACATGGTAGTGCGTGCGCTCGGCCAGAAGAAGCTTGCCTTCCTGAAAGACATTCCTAACCTGAGATTGGACAATGGTAAGGTCATTGCGAACTCCGAGACCATGCAGACATCGAATCCAAAGTATTTCGCCGGAGGCGACTGCGTGAACGGCGGTGGCGAGGTCGTGGATGCTGTCGCACATGGAAAGCGGGCTGCCCGAGGAATTCACGCAGCCCTGCATTCGCAGCGGAAAGGAGTCGCGCATGCCTGATCTCAGCATCAACTTCTGTGGCGTACACTCGCCGAATCCTTTCTGGCTGGCTTCTGGCCCTCCGACCAACAGCGCCTATCAGGTGATGAAAGCCTTCGACACCGGTTGGGGAGGAGCCGTGTGGAAGACGATCGGCGAGCCCATCATTAACACAGCGTCCCGCTATGGGTCCATCGATTACAAGCACGAGCGCATGATCGGGCTCAACAACATCGAACTGATCAGCGATCGTCCAATTGAAACAAACTTTCGTGAAATCTCTGAAGTAAAAAAACGGTTCCCGAGGAATACGGTCGTAGCCTCTCTCATGGTCGAATCCAGACGCGAGACCTGGCATGACATCATGCGTCGCTCGCAGGATTCCGGCGCCGATTTGGTGGAACTCAATTTTGGATGCCCGCACGGAATGTCGGAACGGGGCATGGGTGCTGCCGTCGGACAAGTGCCTGAGTACACGACGATGATCACGACCTGGGTGAAGGAAGTCGCAACCATTCCCGTGATTGTGAAGCTCACACCCAATGTGACTGACGTGGCTCACATGGCCCATGCTGCAAAACAAGGCGGCGCCGATGCAGTCTCATTGGTCAACACCTTCAACAGCCTCGTGGGAGTCGACCTCGACAGCTTCGCTCCCCGGCCAAACGTCGGTGGCTATGCCAGCCATGGCGGCTATTGCGGACCCTCGGTCAAGCCCATCGCCCTGCACATGGTCTCTTCTGTCGCCAAACATCCCAAAGTAACAATTCCTATTTCAGGAATCGGTGGAATTGCCAGCTGGCAAGACGCCGTCGAATTCATATTGCTCGGAGCCACTTCAGTACAGGTCTGTACGGCTGCCATGCATTATGGCTTCCGCATCGTCGAAGACATGATAGACGGCCTCTCGCAGTATCTCGAAGACAAGGGCCTCGATTCTGTCATGGACCTGGTGGGCAAGTCAGTGGATCGCATTCGCGATTGGGGCGATCTCGATTTGAATTACAAGATCGTCGCCCGCATCAATCCCAAGCTGTGCATTGGCTGCAATCTTTGCTACATCGCGTGTGAGGACGGCGCACACCAGTGCATCACCGCCGCAGAACGCCCAAAAGGAGATTTGCGCGACGGAGAGATTGCAAAGCATGTGCCGCGAGTATTGGAAAACGAATGTGTGGGCTGCAATCTCTGCGCGCTTGTATGTCCTGTTCCCGGCTGTATCAGCATGGAGCAGGTAGGTATCGGCCGACCGGCGATGAGTTGGCGGCAATTGCAGGAAGCTCGCGGCCGAAGCCCTCAATCCAGTATGGAAGATTTGCTGGCCAAAAGCACATCCGCTGATTAGCAGCCGCTAGAGTTCTATGCCGGTGCGGTACTTGTTGCCAAATGGGTCCGAGACATCAGAAACAGATAGGAGGCGAACGCGATTATGAATCCCACGAACCACGAGTAGTCGTACAGGAATCGCACAGGCGGAACGACAAGACCAATCAGTGCAATACCACTCCCAATCACCAGCGCCGCGATGGCTCGCCAATTGAATCCACTGGAGTACTCGTATGCTGAGCCGCGCAAATACAGATCCTCGACTACCAGATTTCTTCGTCGAATCACGAAGTAATCGCAGATCATGATTCCCGCAACGGGACCGAGCACAGCAGCGTATCCACCGAGCCATCCAAAGATAAACGTGCGGTGATTTGCGAGGAGCTTCCAGGGCATCATAGCGACGCCCATGAAGCAGGTCATCATGCCGCCAACCTTGAATGAAATGCGCTTCGGCCAAAGATTAGAAAAATCGTTTGCCGGCGACACAACGTTGGCACCGATGTTGACGTTTAATGTCGCCAGCAGGATTGCCAGGAGTGAGATCACGACTGCAATCGGAGAATGGAAGCGGCTCAGCAACTGAACTGGATCCCAAATCGCCGATCCATAAATCACAACTGTGGCTGAAGTCACAGCCACGCCAATGAACGAATACAACGTCATCGTGGTGGGAAGAGCTATCGCTTGACCGATGACCTGTCCACGTTGGTCACGCGCAAAGCGCGTGAAGTCCGGGATATTAAGCGAGACCGTCGACCAGAATCCTACTGTTCCGTTTAAAGCGGGAACCAGAAACTTAAGGAAATCCGACGTGTTTTGGAATTTCGACGGCGCTGATAACATCGGGCCGAATCCACCTGCCGATTTGTAAGCCCACCCGAGCAGGAGCAATCCAACGCCCAGCAGAATCGGCGCGCTCACTCCCTGTAGGAACCGGATGTACTCAATTCCCTTCAGCACGACGATCAGGTTGATGCCCCAGAAGATCACGAAGCAGATCGCGACGCCACGAGGATTATTTGCCCACGACGGCCAAAGCGTCGCCAGCAGACTGTTAATCGCTTCCCCGCCGATCCAGCTTTGAATGCCAAACCATCCGCAAGCGACCAAGGCGCGAAGCACGGCCGCAACATTCGCTCCCAGGAGTCCAAAAGACGCGCGGGCCAGTACCGGAAAGGGAATGCCGTATTTCGCTCCTGGATGCGAATTGAGCAGCATGGGAGCCAGCACGATGGTGTTGCCCACAAATACGGTCAGGACCGCCTGTTTCCAGTCCATTCCACCCTGAATCAGGCTCGCAGCCAGCATGTAAGTCAGAATGTTTACGGACATCGAGACCCAGAGGGCCGCGTAGTTGTACGTGCCCCATGTCCGATGTGCCGCGTCGACAGGCGCGAGATCGTGGTTGTAAAGAGGACTCTCTTCGATGCGGGTATTGATTTTGATCTCGCGCGAGAGCGTGCTCATGTGATTTGTTAGTTATTACCTCGCGGCCGCAACCGCCGGCTGACGAACGGCGCTCAAGGCTTCGTCCATGATCCGAATAGCCTCATCCACGTCGCTCTTGGCGATGTTCAGTGGCGGTGACATGCGAATGACATTGCCGTACAGCCCACCTTTACCCACAAGCAGGCCGCGACTGCGACACTCTTCCATGAACTGCGTTGTCTCCTGCGGAGCCACTTCTTTAGTTTTGCGGTCCTTCACGAATTCGAGCGCTTGCATCAGTCCCATTCCGCGGACATCGCCGATGAGATCGTGTTTGTCCTGAAGGCTCTGGAGTCCCTGGCGGAAGTAGTTGCCGACGACGTCGGCATTATCCATGAGGCGATCTTCCTCGATGAGATCGATAGTGGCCTTTGCGGCGACGCTGGTGACAGGATTGCCGCCGAAGGTTGAGATTTGCAGCCCCTTGAAGCTCCCCGCGATCTCGGGTCGAGTTGCAGTAAGACCTATCGGCGTACCGTTGGCCAGACCTTTTGCTGACGTAATGATGTCGGGGTACACCTCCCACTGCTCGATGCCGAACCATTTCTTACCCGTGCGTCCCCAGCCCGTCTGGACCTCATCGGAGATGAACAAGCCCCCGTACTGCTTGACGATGTTGAAGACAATCTTGAAATACTCCTTCGGCGGCGTAATAAAGCCGCCTACCCCCTGAATCGGCTCAGCGATAAACGCGGCGATCTGGCCAGAAGTAGCGGTCTGGATCACGGCTTCCACGTCCTTCGCGCATTCAATACCGCACTCCGTTGGCTTCATGCCAAAGGGACACCGATAACAATAGGGATTCAATGCATGAACGATGCCGGGATTGGAAACAGGCAGCGACTTGCGCCACGTGCCGTGACCCGTGAGCGACTGCGCAAGCTGCGAGCGTCCACTGTAGCCGTGACGCAGAGCGACGACCTCGAAGTTTCCCGTATACATCCGTGCGATCTGAACAGCAGTCTCATTCGCCTCAGTGCCGCTGTTTGAGAAGAAGCTCTGAGAAATTTCTCCAGGCGTGATCTGAGCAATCTTCTCCGCCAGAGCCACGATCGCTTCGTTCGGAAACAGAGTCGAAGCATGCTGCAGCTTGTCGATCTGAGCCTTCACCTTCGAAGTGACGCGCGGATTGGTGTGACCAACCGAGATGGTGACGATCCCGCCGAAAAAGTCGAGATACTTTTTTCCATCGGCATCCCAGAGATACTGCATGCTGGCGTGATCGGTGACGAGGGGCTCGGAGTAATACGTCGTGATGGATGGAAACAAGTACTGCTTATGTTTGCGAATAATTTCTTCTTTAGTCATCAGAACCCCAACAATTAACGATTAGCAATTAGCGATTTTCCTGGGTAAAGAGGCCGCATACTGCGTCCTACGACGCCGCTCGGGCGATCTTCCCCGCCTGCGCAACCAGCGGCTCGTAGGAGTCTGGACGCCGATCGCGGAAGAACTGCCATGTCTTTCGCACTTCGGCGATCATGTCTAAATCAAGATCGGCCACAACGACTTCGTCTTTGTCGCGGCTGGCTTGCGCGATGATCTTACCGCGAGGATTGCAGAAGTAGCTCTTGCCATAGAATTCGCCAATTGCCCATGGCTTCTCAACTCCAACTCGATTGATTGCTCCAATGAAGTATCCGTTCGCGACAGCATGTGCCGGCTGTTCAAGCTCCCACAGATATTCGGAGAGACCAGCAACCGTAGCAGAGGGATTGAAAACAATTTCTGCACTATTTAGTCCGAGAATCCGCGCGCCTTCCGGAAAGTGCCGGTCGTAGCAGATGTAAACCCCGACTCGCGCATACCGGGTCTGAAAAACAAGATACCCAGTATCACCGGGCGTGAAATAAAACTTCTCCCAAAATCCGGGAGCCACTTGCGGGATATGGTGCTTTCTGTATTTCCCGAGATAAGTTCCATCGGCATCGATAACCGCGGCAGTGTTGAAGTACAACCCAGTCATTTCTTCTTCGTAGAGCGGGACGACGATGACCATCTTGTACTTGGCCGCCAGCTTCTGCATGAGTTTCGTCGTTGGACCGTCAGGAACCGGCTCTGTCATCTCATACCACTTCTGGTTTTGCTCGGCGCAGAAATAGGGCCCGTAAAAAAGTTCTTGCAAGCACAGGACCTGCACCTTCTCTTTCGCAGCCTGCTCAATTAACTTCAGGTGCTTGTCGATCATTGCCTTTTTGATCTTGGCCATGCTGTGATCTGGACCAAGAGGATTATGGGCCTGGATCAGGCCACAGCGGACAGTTCGGGACATTACCTACCTCGAAGTGAGAATTGCTGGAAGCTGAATATATAACGCCTCATGCGCTCAGGGCACTGAAATTCATCGTGGAGTGCATCTCGCCGCAAAGTCAAGAAGGCGTTTGATGTTTGACTAGCTGCGCCTAACAACTCAAGAAAGTTACTCTAGAGCCTGTCATTCCGAAGCGCCTTATGTCGGCGTGAGGAATCTTTTTGCCTCGGCATCTAACCGGACAACAGATCTCCCTTTATTCGAGATGACGGTAGAGTGATCAGGCGACCCGGCGGTCCAGGTTCAGCAGTGAGCGGCCCGAGATCTGCTTCAGAATCCCAGTAACTTCGGAGAGAATTTTCATGAGTTCCGACGCCAGGCATCGCGCAAAGTCGCGGGTGAGCCCTTTAGAAACGGCAGTGTCATACGAGTGCTGTGCTTCGACGATCTGGTGCCGAACCGGTTCAGGGAGAAAGTCGCCATTGTCTAGAAGCGGTACCAAATGACGCTCGTGGACGAGCTCCAGTGCCTGATTCGCAGGCACAAGATCGCTTGTAAGGAGCTGGGCAGCTGCAAACAACTGCTCTGCGGCGAAAGCTAAACTAACGGCCGAATCCCACTGCAAGGGTGGCGCTCGTATGGACGAAGGATTTTCTGACTATTACTGAATTTTAGATGCAGCGATACCGCGAATATTCGGCTAACGGACACTGATTCGAAGAAAAAAAAGAAGTTCAGCTACTCGGCTAACTCCGAGCCACACTCGCGGAGCAGCTCTCGCGAGAGTCCCTCAAGATCAGGAAAGATCGTCGTCTCTGAGACTCCGCACGTGCGCAGATCATTCAGGACAGCGTCGGCAGCGTTCGTATCAATACCAATCCGAAACAGAATACCCGGATGGCGTGCCGCCACCGAGATGAGTCCATTGCGGTCCCGGCCATGAATCGTGAAGCGGCTTCTCTGAACGGCCAACCGGCGAGAGACATGAATCGGATCAACGGCAATAGGTAGTTCTGGCCGTAGTTGATCACGAGCCGACTCCGGAAGGTATCCAGAAGCCTGCGGCTCATTGCTGAGCACAACGGAATCGGTCTGACACACGACTTCGTTGAGCCTGACGGGGTTTAATACCCATACCGCCGGAGGCATTGCTTGCGACAAGGGTGAGCGAAGAGCGAAATACAAGGCGATCAGCGCGCTGTCAGTCCAATCCAGCAGCCGCGTGGGTGCGTTGTGGTGACGCATGAGGAAGTACCATTCCCATTCATCCTGCGGCTCGCGCTCTGCCACCATCTGAATGCCACGGCGGCGAAATTCGCGTCTGATATCCCATTCGTTCGCCTTTTCATATCGAAAAAGACTTGGTATCGGATCGTGCTCGCGGTCGGCGCCGCGAAACCACAATTCCCGCTGCTTGCGTCTGCGGGAGGGCAAGCTGTCGCGAATCTCGAAGATAGCTTGTAAGTATCCGAGCAAAGACTCTGCCCGATGCTCTTCAATTTGAGCGCGTACTGATTCGCGATCCGTGGTCTTCACCAGTTTGGAATTCCTGCCAGACACCAGCAGTGAGATGCGTTGTCTCTCAGTCTGTGCGGCTTGTAATTCAGCCCAGAGATGGCGATGCGAGCCGCTCGGTCGCGATTGGAAGACCAAAAGAAAAGACCGACCCATGGCCGAGTTGGCTGGTAACACTAATGCGTCCGCCGTGCGCCTCTACAATCGCCTTCACGATAGCAAGTCCCATTCCGGTACCCTGCACCCGATATCGCTGGCTTTGCCCCCGGTAAAACTTGTCAAAAATTAGAGATCGCTCCAGGTCATCGATACCACTCCCCCGATCAGCGACGCTCGTGAGGAGACGATCGCGGTTCACCTCAGCGCTCACGAAAATCGGCGACTCCGGTTGCGAGTACTTCACCGCATTCTCCAATAAGTGCCGAAGGACCTTCGTGATCCACATCGCGTCCATAATCGCCGAAGGAAGCTGCTCAGGTACTCGCACCTCGACTCGATGCCCTTCGAGCACCTGCTTTGAGTCATCGAGCGCAGCGTCGATTACCTCCCGAATCGCATGAGCATGCAGCTCAAGCTTCACTTCATTTGCATCCAGCTGCGCCATCTCCACTGCTTCGCCAACGAGACGATTCAGTCGGTCGCTCTCTTCATCAATTACCGTCAGCAGTTCCTGTCGCTCCTCCCCAGCAAGCTGAGGCTGCGTCAGCAAGCTGCTCACCGAAGCCTTAATGGACGTGAGCGGTGTCCGAAATTCATGAGTGACTGAATCCAGCAGCGCCGAGCGCAGTCGCTCGCTCTCGCGCGCCGCTTCGGTGCGCGTGACCTTCTCAACCGCGGCCGCTCGCTCAACGGCAACAGCGATCAAGCTTCCAACCGCTTCCAGCGTCTCCTGAGAAACGTTGCTTCCAGACATTGCCAAAATTCCCAGCGAACGAATTCCCATGCGAATGGGAACGAAGCACACATCGCCGTCGCGACCGAGCACAAGTTCCGAACGTGCGGCAGCGATCTTTAAGGCCTCCTTGCTGAGAACGCCGTCATCAGCTGCGGAGCGGTACACCCGATCCCGGTCGCTGACGTAAACCGCTGCCTGGCTGGCGCCAAAGGTCTCCAGCAAATGACGCGGAATCGCATTGAGCAATTCGACCACGTTCTCGGTCACGAGAAGTTGCTGGCTGAACGAATAAAGCCGCTCAACGTCACGTCGACGTTCGTCCGCTTCCTGCGCCTCACGTCTCACGCGCTCGGACAAATTGCTCGCTACTACTGCAGTGATGAGAAACGCAAACAACGCCAGCCAGTTCTGCGTATCGGCAATCGTGAACTTCCCGATAGGAGGTAGAAAGAAAAAGTTAAACGCCAGTGCTGCGATCAACGACATGAAGACCGCGACGGTGAGTCCCCAGTTCGCCGAAACAATCAAAACGGCAAGCAGGAAAGTCAATGCTACGGTGGTCGGATTGAGCTTCACCACGCGCGTGTAGAAGACAACTATCACGGCAACGATGGCTGTCGCCGCAATGAATCTGAATGTCTTCCCGAGCGCCGGACTCACGCCGCGATTGTAGCCGAGTTCGACAATTCAGCACTGCTCGCGCAGAATGTAACGAAATGCCCAAGAGTCCCGAAGAGTGGCTGGAACAAACCGCGCCCGAGAAGCGGGCGGGAACCTTCAAGCTCATTCTTGGCTATGCACCCGGTGTGGGAAAGACTTACAACATGCTGAGCGAGGCCATTCGCCGGCATCGACGTGGGGAGGACGTCGTCATTGGGGTGATTGAAACGCATGGAAGAAAAGTAACGGCCGAGCTTGCGCAGCAGCTGGAGGCGGTCCCGCGCAAGAAGATCGAATACAAAGGCACTATCTTCGAAGAGATGGATGTGGATGCCATTCTGGCACGTAAGCCGCAGGTAGCGTTGGTGGATGAGTTCGCGCACACCAATGTGGAAGGCAGCAGGCACTGCAAACGTTACGAAGATGTTCTGGACCTGCTGGACGCCAAGATCGATGTCCTCTCGACCATGAACATTCAGCATCTCGAGAGCATGAATCCCACGATACAGAGCATCACGGGCATCCAGGTTCGCGAAACCGTTCCCGATTGGGTCCTGCAACGCGCCGATGAGATTGTCATGGCCGACCTCACTCCTGAGGCGCTGCAAACGCGCATGCAGCGTGGGGACATCTACCCGCTGGATCGCGGGGAAAAAGCGCTTAAGAACTTTTTTCGCCGGGGAAATCTGATGGCGTTACGCGAACTCGCACTGCGACAGGTAACGCACTTGGTCGATCGCAGTCTGGATGCTTACCTGAAGAAGAAGAACATCGATCAGAACTGGGGAATTCGAGAGCGCATCGCCGTGTGCATCAGTTCGCATCTAGAGTCGCAGCAACTTATTGCCCGTGGGGCCAGAATCGCGGACCGCATCGGAGCCGATTTCTTCGCGGTTTACGTCGAACAGGAGAAGGATCGAGAGCCCGATCGAGCCCGAAGTCTCCATTCGAACTTTCAGTTTGCCGAGAGTCTGTCGGCCAAAATCGTGAGGCTGAAAGGAAAGGATATCGCTTCTTCGGTTGCCGAATTCGTTGGCAAAGAGAACATCACGCAGGTGGTCTTCGGTCGCTCGGCCGTGAGTGGATGGCGCGAATACCTTTATCTTGGCGCGATTCAGCGATTCCTGCGCAACGCTCCGCCAGTCGACGTACACATCGTCACGCAGAGGGTCGACTGACCGTGGCCGGGCGCCGAATCCTTGTCGTCGACGATGAGCCGCAGATCACGCGCGTGCTGCGCACTACGCTTTCCAGCCATGGATATGAGATACGCGTTGCTAATGATGCCGTCGCCGCCCTCGACGTAGTGAATGACTGGCCGCCGGAGCTGATCATCACCGACCTCTCGATGCCGGAGATGAGTGGCGTGGATCTCACTCGCAAGGTCCGAGCGAAGTCAGAAGTGCCGATCATCGTTCTCTCGGTGCGCGGCGAGGAGCGCTCGAAGGTCGAGGCACTCGACGCCGGCGCCGATGACTATGTGACAAAGCCGTTTAACATGAGTGAACTTCTGGCGCGCGTGCGCGCAAATCTTCGGCGCTTTACACCGCCGAAACCCGAGGAGCAGGAAATCAATGTCGGCGATTTCAAAATTGACCTTCCGGGACACAGGGCTGTCGTGCGCGGACAGGAGGTGCGGCTCACGCCGAAGGAGTTTGACCTCTTGGTGCATTTTGCCCGCCATCCCGACAAGGTAGTAACCCACGCCGTTCTGCTGCGTTCTGTGTGGGGACCGCAGAGCGTGAATCAGAACGAATATCTCCGTGTCTTTATTGGACAACTGCGCAAAAAGCTTGAGGCGGACAGCGATAAACACTACATCACGACTGAGCCTTGGGTTGGCTATCGTTTCACTCCAGGGGAGTAATGCCCCGCCTCAGACGCTACTCACGATTCTGTCCAAACACTCGTCTGTTCCTCACCAGGTAAGTGATCATCGCTCCTCCAATGGGAAGACTAATGATGGTCCGCCAATCATGAGCGATGAACGTATTCGCAGTATCGCCGAGGAGATTGACGCAGAGGATTCCAGCAGCGGTGACGTAACCCCATCGCCGGCAACGCCACAAACCTAAGGCCGCTACTGCACAGGCTGTCGCAATAATCACCATCACGATCACAGCCCAAAATCGAATCGCAACGAAAGCGTCCCGCGCACGCGGATTTAACCGCCACAGCGGCTCAAGGATGCTGCCCGGGAACAACAGCATTCCAGCTGCAAGCGATGCCATCAGTACGCCAAAGACAAAGAATAAGGTCAGGAGAGTTACGCCCGCTGGACGGGTTGTGGTCGGCATTGTGAGTATTATCCATTTCGCGCGGAATGCTCTTTCTAAGTGTTGAATGATGGCGTTTCCTTCGCGATCCACTGGCATTCTCGATTTTCTGCACAATACCACGGTTAATTTTGCGCTGGATGGGGCAAGCGCTCTCGGTTACGGCACAGACACGCATCTCAGGTGTGAATTTCAACGGCAGACAAGGTTCGCAAGGGAGCAGCCGACGCGATCCAGCTACCTGCGGGAGAATGGCGGGGAGATCCCCAAACAATTGCAGCTTTCGATCGACACGATCGCTCGCTCTGGCGGCACGCCGCTTATCGTTGCTGAGAGAAACCGTGCCATGGGCGTCATGCACCTGAAGGATGCGTGAAAGGCGGCATGAAGGAGCGCTTCACTCAATTGCGCGCGATGAGTATTCGCACCGTGATGATCACCGGCGATAATCCTCTCACCGCCGCAGCGATCGCCCGCGAAGCCGGAGTGGATGACTTTCTTGCCCAAGCTATACCCAAAGACAAGATGAATCTGATCCGCCGTGAGCAAACGGACGGCAGGCTCGTGGCGATGATTGGCGACGGCACGAACGACGCACCCGCACTGGCTCAAGCTGATGTCGGCGTTGCCATGAATACCGGCACACAAGCCGCCAAAGAAGTAGGCAACGTGGTGGACCTCGACTCCAACCCTCACTTTTCTGCGGGGAAAATTGCCTGCCGGATTCCCTGAAGCAGGGTATTCGACTCATCGAGGCGAGTGAAGGAGCTGAGTCCTTCGTGTGACCCGTTCTCAGTGCAACCTTAGTTGTTAGTTGAGCACTTCCCGAGAGTCAGGGCACTTTAGTCATCTATTTTTCCCTTTCGAACCGTGGCACATTCGGCACTTGCAGTACACCGCAATTTGCAAGCCACCGAGGGAAGAATGAATTTCACGTCTAAGAAAAGATTAATGCTCACAGTGTGGGCTCTCGGGGTAGTGACCCTACTCACAGTGAGCTCAATGTATGCCGCGCAACCAACAACCATGGGACCTGAGGGCGGCGATGTTCGCACTCTGGCCTACGATCCGCAGAACCCTGACCACATCCTGATCAGCACCAGCGCTGGACAGATGTTCTCATCGGACGACAACGGTAAGACCTGGTCGCGCTTCGCCCGCATCGGCGAAAGCGAATACGTTCTCGACCACATCTATTTTCATCCTACCGACTCCCGCATCGTCTATGTTGCCGGCTGGAGCGTCCTCGGCCAGAACGGCGAACTGTTCCGCACCGAAGACGGTGGCCGGAGCTGGTCTTCACTGAAGGACATGAAGGGGAAATCGATTCGCTCGCTGACGATCGCGCTGTCGAATCCGAAGATGATCGTCGCCGGCACGCTCGATGGCGTTTACCGCAGCGATGATGGCGGCAGGAAGTTTGCCCGCATCTCGCCCGACAACATTCACAACGTTCAGTCGCTCGCAATCGATCCGAAGGACACGAATGTGATCTACGCCGGAACCTGGCGCCTGGCTTACAAGACCAGCAACGGCGGCGAGACTTGGCAACAGCTCGCTAAAGGAATGGACGACGACTCTGACGTGTTCTCGATGGCAATTGATCCGAAGACGCCATCCACGATCTACGCCAGCGCCTGCACCGGCGTCTACAAGAGCATCAATGGCGGACAGCTCTTTAAGAAAGTCGAAGCCATCCCAGTGAACTCGCGCCGCGTTCGCATCATCAAGCAGGATCCGAACAACCGCACCGTGATCTACGCGGGCAGCACGACCGGCCTGTGGAAGAGCGTGGACGGTGGACTGAAATGGCGTCGCGTTTCCGCAGCCAACCTGGTCATCAACGACCTGATGATCGATCCTCGCAACTCGAAGCGCGTTCTTCTCGCCACCGATCGTAGCGGCATTATGGCCAGCAACGATGGCGGTCTGACCTTCGCTTCCTCGAACATCGGGTTTGCGCATCGTGAGATCCGCGCGCTCCTGCTCGACAAGTCCCAATCTGACACCATGTTTGCCGGTGTCGTGAACGATAAGTCATTCGGTGGCGCCTTCCTCTCCGCTGACGGTGGTTTACACTGGTCGATCATCAATAAAGGACTGAACGGCAGCGATGTATTCACGCTGGCACAGGACTCCAGTAACCAGCTCATCGCCGGAACCAACAACGGACTTTTCCGCATGGAGCCCACAACCCGGACGTGGAGCAGCGTCTTCACGACCGCTGCCTGGCATCCATATGTAACTGACCTGCACATCGACGGCGACAACTGGTTTGCCGGCACCACCACCGGACTGCTCTTCTCGCATGACGGTGGCCGCTCATTCCAGGTGCAGCGCAACAGCGGTAAGGAGCCAATCACGATCGTCCGCAGCAGCGGCAACCGCGTCGCGGCCGCCGGATATCGCGAACTCCTGACCTCCAACAACGACGGCCGCAGCTGGGGCAAGATGGAATCGCCTTCAGTCTCGGTCATTACCGGAATGATCCTCGATCAGGACGGTCGTCTATGGGTCTCCTCGCCCGAAGGCCTGTTCCACGAGAAGGCGATGGGCGGATGGGAAACAGTAAAGACCGATCTAGGCGGAATTAAGTCCCTGACCTATGACCAGAATCTGCATCGCATGTACGCGGTGGCAGACGGTTCAAACGAAGTTTTCGCCAGCACCGATGGCCGTAAGTGGACTTCAGTGTACGAAGGCGGATACGCAGTTCATCAGGTTGTGCCTGCCGGCAACACGCTGCTGGTAGTCACCAAGTACGACGGCATCGTGAGCTCGAATACCAGCGACCTCAACGCAAAATTGGCCGCCAACAAATAATTCCCTAACCAACTGTTCAACCAACAGGCGGGACTTGTAAGAGTCCCGCCTTTCTTCTTCTTAGGTCCGGCTGCCCCGGGGTTCTGACTCCAATTGCAGGCTCTCCGTTCGCGACAACATCGCGCAGACCGGTCTCTATGGGATTCGATCCGTCTGGACACTTTTTGTACGTGGGTGACTACGACGAACCGAAGATCACAGCATTCCAGATCCACAGCTCCGGCGCGCTGACTCAGGTTCCTGGTTCGCCATTCACAAACCGCGATACTCCGATTTTTGGACTTGTTACCGATCTATCCGGAAGATTCCTGTACGTTCGGGCGAACACAAGTATCACGGGATACACCATCGATCAGAACTCCGGCGCACTTGCAACGCTACCCGGGTCCCCCTTCTTCTTTGTGCCTCGAGATCCACAGCCGTTGGGACTCGTGGCCGTCAAGTAGGGCGCATTCCTCTCTTCGTGAGGTTGGTGTTCTCCTGCTCGCGATTGCAAAGTGTGGGTGCTCCAGCGTTTCGCTAAGTTTGAAGCGTGTGCTTATTCTGCACTGTCATTTGATTTCATCTATCCGTTCAACCGTCCAGTAGCCTGCAACTCGCGATAAAAGCCTAGATCTATGCCACGCAGCATTTTTGTAATGTAGGTGATCTGTCCGTAATGCAGTCCGAAGTGCTCGATTACCTGATACACCGCGTGCAGTCCGCTGACGGTGTAGCCCTGGATGTTGTATGTCGCGAGGAGGTCGGACTCACTGATGCTAGCCATTACCGCTGCCGCATCCTGCAACGTTCTGGCGATCGTCTCCAGCAACTGTCCTGTGGGTATCACTTGCCGCTCCGAGAATTCAGCTGGGCGATTGCGCTTGTCCTCGCGATGATCGAATGGGGCAACCAGCCACTGATTCACGTTTCCATTCAGGTGCAAGATCAAGTTGCCGACGCTGTTGCTCGCTTCATTCGCACGCCACCACACTTGCTCATCGCTGAGAGATTCCACACAAGCGCGCAAACGCGGCCAGTACTCGTCCAGCAACTTCCAGCGGGAAAACTCGATGAATGCAGCGGCCAGGCTTTTCAATGGCATGGCAGGATTATAGCTTTCGGGAGTCCTCAAGATTTCATGATCGTAAGCCAGGGCTGATATCAGAATGGACCACCAGGCATATTCCCTATCTTGCGATCTCATAGCGCAATCGAACTACACCGTCCGGATACTTTCGCGCTGAGCGTAAATGCAGCGAGATGTCCCGATGTCGTGGCGCTATTAGGGGTATACCCTGACCGATGAAGGTCGGGATGACGTGAATATCGAATTCATCGATTTCGCCTGCATCGAGGAATGAGGCGATCAGTTTTCCCCCGCCCATCATCCATATATGCTTTCCCGGCTTTGCGCGCAGACGCCGCGCAAAGGCTTTCACGGGTTCCGTTACAAATTGCACGCCCGGCGCAACCTTCTTCGGAGGCTTCTACGAGAACACGTAATTGGCTATCTTCTTATCGAACACCCCGCCTTTGATGCCGTTCTTCTTGCAGTAATCGAGAGTCCAGTCGTAAGTCTTGCGTCCCAGAAGGATGGTATCGATAGACGAGTAGAACCTGCGCATGCCGTAGTCCGCTTTGCGCGGTCGGCGATTCAGCCATTCCATGTCACCATTCGGCTTTGCGATGTAACCATCGACGCTGGTAGCGATGTAGACGATGATTTTTCTGCGTTTTTTCATGACCTTATGTGTGGTTCAAATACTGTGTGACGCGCGCGCCTACTTCGGGCCGCGCGCAGATCTTAGCCGTGCCAAGGAGTCAGCCTCGGAATCCGTCTTCGGACGCTGGCACAGAAGGTCTCATATCATCGCCAAAAGTCTTCTGCAATGTTGGTTCTTCATAGGTGCGGCACGAATACATGAGAGATCGACCCTGCGGCAGCACCGTACGCGAACGAGCGGATGTTCCCAAACAGGAATGCATCGCTGATGATCGGATAACCTGTTTCACGAAAGTTGCGTTGAACGTGAGGCCCTTTGCCCTTCAGCCTACGTGCGGCAAATAGACGGGAACCCCCGCCCGCCGAGGGCCGCCGGATCCACGTAGTTAAAGTCAGCTAACGCTCTACTCGTATCTCAGAGCTTCGATTGGATCGAGGTTGGCTGCTTTGATCGCTGGGAGCATGCCGCTCACGATGCCAACTATGGTCAGAATCACCGTTGAGATGATCAGAGTTGAGGGATCGATGATCAAGCGGATGTCAGCTGCTTCAGCATTCTTCGCGATGGCGCTGTAGAACGTAATTCGCCCCGCTGCGATTGAGATTGCATACGCCAGGATGATTCCCAGAAGTCCGCCGGCGAACGTAATGGTGAGAGCTTCGGCTAAAAATTGGAACAGAATGTGGCCTTTTCGTGCGCCCAAGGCCTTTTCCACACCAATTTCCTTCGTGCGCTGTGAGACGGAAACCAGCATGATGTTCATCAGACCAATACCGCCGATGCCTAGGGTGAGGGCACCGATAAAGGCGAGCAGTACTTTCAGTCCGAGCTTAATGATCTCGAACTGTGTCACCTGCTTCATCGCGTTGTAGAGGAAAACGGCGCGACGGTCCTTCACGTTGTAGCCATGAAGGTGTGCGAGCGCTGCACGGACTCCCTCCTCCACGCCGGTATAGGCAAAGGTGTCGTAATCCATCCAGATGCCGTCTATGTATTGCAAGTCCTTCATCTCGCCCATGGTATTGAACGGAATCAGGATCTGACGGTTGGCGTCATCGTTGCCGCCTTCCTGCATCTTGGCCGTAAGCACACCGATCACTTCGAAGCTCATGCCATCGAGGCGTATCTTTTCCCCGATTGGGTAGCGTCCGGAAAACAGTTTGTTCTTTGCCTCTGAGCCGATCACTGCCACGCGCGCGCGGATTTCGTTATCGTGATCGTCGAAGAAGCGCCCGTAATCAATGGGGAAATTGAGAATCTTCTGGATGTTCGCGTAGTAGCCGTTCACGGGGAAAGTGAACGTGCGATTCTCGTACTGCACGGCATCCTGCTTCCACGCGGAAGGACTCACGTGCTTGATCAGCGGAACGGTGCTTTGGATGTACTCAACGTCTTCGATCTTGAAGCGGATCTTCGATCCCGCTTTCGTCCCACCCGCCTGAAGCGATGTGCGGTTCGGCCAGACTCCGATGATCTTCGCTCCCCAATTGGCAAAGATGGCGTCAACCGCGCGTCCGAAACCGGAGCCATAGGCCAGCAACAGCACCACGGTGGCGATGCCCCACGCCATTCCCAACATGGTAAGGGTTGCGCGACGACGGTCGTGTTTCATGGCGCCGTAGGCTTGTCCGAGGAGATCGCGAACCATAACTACTCCTTTCGCAGTGCTTCTACTGGTTGAAGCATTGCCGCTTTGCGCGCTGGATAAAGTCCGGCTGCAAGTCCCGCCAGCGCCAGACAGCCGATGGCTAACGCAGCGGATGACGGTACCAATTTGGGAGTGTCAAATCCGGGAGGCGCGGGCAATGTGCCTAACGCTGCCATCAAACCCGCCGCGCCCGCCATGCCGATGCCTCCGCTGAGCACAGTAAGCAGTATGCCTTCGAGAAAAAATTGCGTGAGTATGCTGCCATTCGTGGCGCCGAGAGCCTTGCGCAATCCGATCTCACGCGTGCGCTCCGTAACCGATACCAGCATGATGTTGATGATACCGATAGCGCCCAGAGCGAGCGTAACAATGCCGACGCTGCCCAGGAATGCGTTCATGGCGTCGAAGATTTTACCCACCATGCGCTGGCTCTGGATCGTGTCCCACTCCTCGATTGCTTCCTTGTTGTTGGGATCGAACTGGTGATTACGTCCGATAATCCTGTGCACTTCTTCCTTGGCTAAATCGTGATTATCGGGAATGTCTGGCTGGTAGTTGATAGTCGAAACCGCGTCGGGAGTGTCGCCAACGTTGGTCAGAGGAAAAAATTGATGCATCGTCGCGTACGGAATGTAAACGCGATTGTTGGTGCTGTTGTTCTCGTTCACGCCGATGGAACTCACGATTCCGACGATCTGAAAGCGTACGCCATTCAACAGTAAGCTCGCTCCCAAGGCATTTGTGCCGGGATAGAGATTGCGCGACATCTCGTCTCCGATCACAGCGACGTTGCGCTTCTCGGCAATGTCGGCGTCGTTCAGCCACCGTCCTTCCCCAATCGGAATGTAACGAATTTTGCCCAGGCTCGGAGTCGTGCCGTTCACTTGTCCGTTGGCGTTGGTGAGATCACTGACGGCGCGAATGTCGCCGCGATTTATCAGGGTAGCGGCGTTGCGCACATGCTTCGCTTCTCGAACGATGTCCTGATAGTCGCGATAGGTGAGGTAGTACTGGCGCTGTCCGGTACTGCTGCCTGACTGCGCTGGAACGCGACCGGACCACAGCATGATAATGTCTTGTCCCATCGTAGCCATCTGCCGGCGCTGGCCACTACGGAACCCTTCTCCCAATCCAACCAGCAGCAGCAGCGAGCCCACGCCCCAGGCAATGCCGAACATAGTGAGAAACGAGCGCAGCTTGTGTGCCCAGAGGGTCTGCAGGGTCTGGGTAAAGATGTCGAACAAGAGCTGCATGCTGTTCATGGTGTACGCGCAGGGAGATGCTTAAGTTCCTGAAAGACTATTGGTTACTGACGCCGAGCGATCGAGAATGTTCCCGCGGCACACCTTCGCCTCAGCATATAGACCCTCGAAACTGCGGGATGTTAGTGGACCAATTTGGATTCGGAGCTCTTTTCTTTGTTCTTTTGGACGTCGGGATACTCGAAGACGCCTCGTCCGCTTTTTCGTCCCAATCTCCCAGCTTTTACGTGCTGCACCAGAAGCGGAGCAGGACGAAACTTCTCGCCAAGAGCTTTGTGGAGGTACTCGAGGATGTGCAGCCTAGTGTCGAGTCCAACGAGATCGACCAGCTCAAACGGTCCCATTGGATGATTCAGCCCTAATTTCAATGCCTTGTCGATGTCCTCGGCCGAGGCGATCCCCTCCTGGAGCATGTAAAAAGCTTCGTTTCCAATCATGGCATTAATGCGGCTGGTGATGAATCCGGGAGACTCCTTAATCACTACAACTTCTTTGCCCATGCCCTGTCCCACTTCAGTCGCAGCGGCGATGGTCTCATCGTCGG
Organism: Acidobacteriota bacterium; assembly: GCA_003225175.1. NCBI lineage: Bacteria > Pseudomonadati > Acidobacteriota > Acidobacteriota bacterium. Next base: position 29,460 of record QIBA01000032.1, on the reverse strand, counting down.
TTTCGAGGGCACGGACGACTTCGAGCAGCTTCATTTTGTGTACTGGATTAAAGAAATGCATGCCCACGCAGTTTCGTGGACGGTACGTCACCGACGCGATCTCCGTCACGCTCAGTGACGAAGTATTCGAAGCCAAAATGGTCGCAGGACGGCAGATCTTGTCGAGCAGGGTGAAGATCTCGATCTTCGAGTCCATCTCTTCCGGGACAGCCTCGATTACGAGATCGGCTTCGCGTGCCGCTTCTTCCACCGTGCCGACAAGTTGTATGCGCGAAAACGCTGCATCGGCTGCGGACTTTTCCAGTTTGCCTAGTTCCACTCCCTTGTCGAGGTTCGTGCGAATCTCGCTTTCGGCCTTATGCAGGCTGGCGGGGAGAATGTCCTCGAGAATGGTGCGATATCCGCCGAGCGCTGCTACGTGGGCGATGCCCCGGCCCATAATGCCGGCTCCGATCACCGCAACCGTCTTCACGGAAGCCACAACTAGCTTCCCTTCTCCAATTTGTCGATCATCCCCGGATAGCTCGGCTCGGCTTTACGCATGTAATCTGCCAGCCGTTTCCGCTCTTCATCCGTCATCATCGGAATGTTAGCGGCGATACGGCGCAAAGTGGCGGAAATATCGTCAACATAGTTCATCATGCGAATGGCTTCGCCAGAAATGACCATAACTCTCCTTGTGTTCGCGTTGTCGAGACGAACTTTCTATTGTGCTGGTTGTAAAGGGATTCGTCTAGGGGAGGCGTCGTTCCTGTCAATCAGTTCGCGTGACTGACATAGGTCATCTCCTACATTCTCGAAAGGCAGAAGCAACTACTCAAGAAGATGAGCGCAGATTGTAGGATGAACACAGATTTTGGAGCTTCACATGTCCGCTTAGGCCCGCGCAACATGCCGAGCTTAAGATTCAGTGGAACACGATTCGCCCAGAAAGGTTAGGTCATGACGCAAAGAAATAAGAACTCCGTTGAAACTCGACTAATCCACGGCGACCGCAAGCTGAACTCCACGTCCGCAGTGGTGGCGCCGATCTATCAGACTGCTACATTTCGCGGAGTTTCAGGAGAGGACTTCGCCAAACGTGCGGGAGAGGCTCGGCACCCGGAGTTTTATACCCGATATGGGAATCCGACGTTGAGCCAGGTAGAAAGTGTGCTCGCCGCGCTTGAAGGTACTGAATCCGCGCTCGTGACAGCTTCGGGTATGGCCGCAGTTAGCGCCACAGTTCTCACCATCCTCGGCAAGGGCGATCACGTGGTTGCGCAGACGAATCACTATGGCGGCACGACAAACCTGCTGCAAAGGCTGATACCGCGATTTGGGATTGAAGTAACACAAGTGGACCAGCGCGATTCTTCCGCGTTTGAAAGAGCCGTGCGTCCCAACACAAAACTTATTGTCGTCGAGAGCCCCAGCAATCCGATCATGACCCTTACCGACCTGCGAGCCGTTGCCGCAATTGCGAAGTCGCGCGGCATTACAACGCTAATCGACAATACCTTCGCTACGCCGCTCAATCAGCGCCCAATTGATCTTGGCATGGACCTGGTCTTCCACAGCGCGACGAAATACTTCGGCGGACATTCGGATCTAATTGCCGGAGCTGTGATGGGCAGCAAAGAATGGATCACGAATATTTGGAATACTCATGTGATTCTCGGCGCGGCGCTTGGGCCATTCGATGCCTGGCTCATGCTTCGCGGCTTGCGGACGCTTGCTCTTCGTGTACGCCAACACAACGAAAACGCGCTGCAGCTCGCTCAGGCTCTCGAGAAACATCCCTCTGTGGAGTCTGTTTACTACCCTGGTTTGAAAAGCCATCCGCAGCACGAACTCGCCAACCGACAAATGTCAGGTTTCGGCGGCATGCTCAGCTTCGAAATTAAGGGAGGATACGAAGCCGCCGACCGTTTTCTGAGCCGCCTGCAATTGGCTTCGCGAGCTGCAAGCCTCGGAGGAGTTGAGACTCTAGCGGTCCATCCCGCTTCAAACTTTCTGCACTATATGACCCTGGAAGAGGCAGCAAAGATCGGAATTGCGCCGGGTCTGCTTCGTATCTCCGTCGGCTTGGAAGGTAAGGACGATCTGGTCTCCGACTTCGAGCAAGCCTTGTGCCAGAGTGCCTGATTCGCAGGCGCAAGTCGGCGTAACATTTCCACACACGGACGCCGCACCTTAGGAAGCCAAGCCTCAGAAAATAGACGGTTTAATCGCCCTCCAGGGACATTCACTAACGGCATCTTCGAAGGCAGCATCTGAGTTGTTATTATCGTTGTGCGCTACCCCCAGTCCTTCTGCGCACCTTCTGAACGGGGCTAGAAAACCCTTGGCCTGGTGGCTGTTTTGCCAGGACCACACTTTACCAAAACGAATTAAGGGAAACCCACTCTGGCCGGTGATTCTTCTGGTCAAGCACTCGGCGGTTAGAAAGAGCAGGTGCTGTGGGCAATCGATTCGTTCGCATAGGATTCTTGTGTCTCTTCGTGTCTCTGATCCTGATCGTCTGTGCAGGATGCGGAAGCACAGGCGTCACTTCTTCGGCTCCTTCATCATCGCCGACGCCTACTTTCTTTAATCTTTCAGGCACGCTGAGCCCGGCGATCAAGACCGCTGGAGCAACGGTGACGTTGAGCGGAGGCTCGAGCGCAACCACCACGGCCGACGCGAACGGTAATTACAGCTTCACCGGCTTGAGCAACGGCAGTTACATCGTTGCTCCGACTAAGGGTGGATTGACCTTTAGCCCTGCGAGCCAGTCGGTGACGCTGAATGGAGCATCGAACACCAGCGTGAATTTCACCGCGTCGGCTCCACTGCAGTCCATTAATATTTCGGCGTCGAGCGCTTCGATCATAAAAGGAAGCACTGCTCAATTCACAGCCTTGGGCACACTTACCGACGGCACTACTCAGGATCTAACCAGCTCGGCAGCCTGGAGCTCCTCGAATCCTACGGTCGCGAGCATGACGGCTGGTGGCGTTAGTACCGGAGTGGGCACAGGATCCAGCGTGATCACTGCGATCCAAAATGGGATCACATCCAACAGCTTCACCCTCACAGTGACTCCAGGTACAGTGACACTGCAATCCATTACGATCAACGCTCCGAACTCCTCGATTGCCAAAGGAACAACTGAGCAGTTGACTGCGGCCGGAACCTTCAGCGATGGCAGCACTGAGAATCTGACCAATTCGGTCACGTGGCAATCTTCTTCCCCTGCAGCTACTATCGCACCCGGCGGCCTGCTAGCCGGAGCAGCGGTTGGCGCGAGCAATATCACGGCAACGCAGAATGGCGTAACCTCAAATATCTTCGCCCTGGCGGTCACCGCAGCCACGCTGACGTCGATCACGATTAACGGACCGAATGCGTCCCTCGCTAAAGGAACGACAGAGCAGTTCACAGCTACTGGAATCTTCAGCGACGGCAGCACGCAGAATCTGACGAACTCTGCCACCTGGAGCTCCTCAAATATCGCAGCCACGACTTTGAATGCCGGTTTGGCCTCAGCAGTTGGGACCGGCTCCAGTAACATCACCGCTGCACAAAGCGGAGTTACCTCTAACACCTTCGTCCTGACTGTGACCGCAGCCACGCTGCAGTCGATTGCCGTCAGCGCAAGCAGTTCTTCGATCGCAAAGGGCACCAGTGTTCAGTTCATTGCCACCGGAACCTTCAGCGATGGCAGCATCCAGAACTTGACGAACTCGGCAACCTGGGCTTCTTCGAGTCCAGCAACGGTGAGCATCAACGCCGCTGGCTTGGCTACTGGGACGGGGATGGGTTCCAGCAACATTACAACGAGCCAAAACGGAATCACATCGAACAGTTTCGCTTTGACAGTTACAGCGGCGACGCTGCAGTCGATCAGAATTAGCGCTAACACTTCCTCCATCGCCAAGGGCACGAGCGTTCAGTTCACGGCAACAGGAACCTTCAGTGACGGCAGCACTCAGAATCTGACAAATGCAGCTACGTGGACCTCCTCAAGCCAGGGAGCGGTCAACATCAGTTCCACAGGTCTTGCCACAGGAGCGGCTGTTGGATCGAGTAACATCACCGCATCCCAGAATGGGATCACGTCGAACGCCTTTGCGCTGGCGGTAACGGCGGCAAATCTGCAGTCGATCACGATCAGCGCGAACACTTCGTCCATCGCCAAAGGCACAAGCGTTCAGTTCACCGCAACAGGAATCTTCAGTGACGGCAGCTCTCAAAGTCTCACAAGCACCGCTACATGGACTTCTTTCAGTCCCGCGACGGTAAATATCAGTGCTACAGGTTTGGCTACCGGAGTGGCTACTGGTTCCAGCAACATCACCGCATCCCAGAATGGAATTACTTCCAATACTGTCCCGCTTGGCGTTACGGCCTCGACGCTGCAATCGATTACGATCAGCGCCAACAGTTCCTCGATCGCGAAGGGCACAAGCGTTCAGTTCACGGCTACCGGAACCTTCAGCGATGGCAGCACCCAGAACCTGACAAACACAGCAACGTGGGCATCTTCGAATACGGCGACAGTGAACACTAGCGCTGCGGGCCTCGCAACGGGAGCGGCTATCGGTTCGGTCAACATCACGGCAAGCCAGAACGGCGTTACTTCCGCCGCCTTTGCTTTATCGGTGACGGCAGCGAGCCTGCAGTCGATCACAGTAAGCGCCGCGAGCTCGTCGATTGCCAAAGGCACCAGCATTCAGCTCACTGCGACCGGAACCTTCAGCGACGGCAGCACTCAGAACCTGACAAACACGGCGACCTGGGCTTCCGCGAGTCCAGCAACCGTCAACGTCAGCCCCACGGGGATTGCCATGGGAGCGGCGCTTGGTTCCAGCAACATCACTGCGACTCAAAACGGAATTACTTCCAACGGCTTCGCGTTAAACGTGACGGCTGCTACGCTGCAGTCGATCGCGATCAGCGCTGACAGCGCTTCGATCGCTACAGGCACCGGTGTGCAGTTCACTGCCACCGGAACCTTTAGCGATGGCAGCACTCAGAATCTGACGAATACTGCCACGTGGGTTTCTTTCAATCCGGCAACCGTCAACATGAGCTCCAAGGGTCTTGCCACGGGAGTGGCCGTGGGATCGAGCAACATCACAGCGACGCAGGTTGGGGTTATCTCGAATTCCTTTGCACTGTCAGTAACTGCGGCAACGCTGCGATTAATCGCCCTCAGCGCCAGCAGTTCGTCGATCGCGAAAGGTACAACCTTGCAATTCACCGCGACAGGGACTTTCAGTGACGGCAGCACTCAGGACCTGACACATACCGCGACATGGTCGTCTTCAAGTCCAGCAACCATCAACATCAATACTTTCGCCCTGGCCACGGGCGTAGCAATCGGCTCAAGCAACATTACTGCGACCCAAAGCGGAATTACTTCAAGCAGTTTTGCTTTGACAGTCAGCGCCGCCACACTGCAATCGCTCAGCATCGGCGCCAACAGCTCTTCAATTGCAATGGGCACGAGCATTCAATTCACGGCGATAGGGACTTTCAGCGACGGCAGCACTCAAAATCTAACCAGCACAGCCACCTGGGTTTCCTCGAGTGCTGAGACCGTAAACATCAGCGATGCAGGGTTGGCGACAGGCGCCGCAATCGGCTCTAGCAACATTACCGCGAGTCAAAACGGAGTCACGTCCAACACGTTTGCTTTATCAGTAACAGCTGCTACGTTGCAGTCGATCACGATTAGCGCAAACGGTTCTTCGATCGCCAAGGGCACCAGCGTTCAGTTCACGGCGACCGGAACTTTCAGCGACGGGAGCACCCAGAATCTGGCAACTTCGACGACATGGGCTTCTTCGAGTCCGGCAACTGTCAACATCAATAGTATGGGTTTGGCCACAGGAGCGGCCACCGGCTCAAGCAATATCACGGCGACTCAGAACGGAATCACATCCAACACTTTCGCTTTGACGGTCACTGCGGCGATACTGCAATCGATCACTGTCAGCGCCAACAGTTCCTTGATTGCGAAGGGCACCAGCATTCAGTTCACCGCAACGGGAACCTTTACCGATGGCAGCACTCAAAACCTGACCAGCACCGCGACATGGACCTCTTCAAGTCCTGTAACCGTAAATGTCAGTACCGCAGGTTTGGCTAGCGGAACGGCGATTGGCTCCAGCAACATCATCGCTACCCAGAATGGGATCACCTCGAATAGCTTTGCGCTAACTGTCACGGCGGCGACATTGCAAGCCATCACGATCAGCTCGCCCAAGACATCGATGGCCAAGGGCACGAGCGTGCAGTTCACCGCCACCGGAACCTTCAGCGATGGCAGCACACAGAATCTGACAAACACCGCCACGTGGGCTTCTTCGAGTCAGACATCCGTTAACATTAACTCGACCGGTCTGGCGACTGGAGCGGCGATCGGTTTAAGCAACATCACTGCGACCCAGAACGGCATCAGCTCCAACTCGATTGCTCTTACCGTAACGGCAGCTACGCTGCAATCCATCACGATCAGCGCTGGCAGTTCCTCCATCGCCAAGGGTACGAGTGTGCAGTTCACCGCCACCGGAACATTCAGCGACGGCAGCACTCAAAATCTTACGAATACGGCTACATGGGCCAATTCGAGCCCAAGCGCAGTCAATCTCGACGCTACCGGCCTCGCGACCGGAGCCGCCATTGGTTCGAGTAATATCACCGCAACGCAGAATGGAATTACATCCAACAGCTTCGCTCTTGTGGTTACGGCAGCTACGCTGCAGTCGATCAACGTAAGCGCAAGCAGTTCTTCGATTGCTAAAGGCACAACAGTACAATTCACCGCCACCGGAACCTTCAGCGACGGCAGCACTCAGGATCTGACGAAGACGGCGAACTGGGCTTCTTCGAGTCCGACGACGGTGAATATCGGCTCCACGGGTCTGGCTACCGGATCATCAATCGGTTCCAGCAACATCACCGCAACTCAGAGCGGCATTAACTCCAACGGTTTCACCCTCACTGTGGCTGCGCCAGCACTACAGTCGATCAACGTGACCGCACCCAACACATCGCTTGGTATCGGACTTACGGAACAATTCACTGCTACCGGAAGGTTTAGCGACGGCAGCACGCAGAACTTAATGAATACCGTGAACTGGGCGAGTTCGACTCCGGCGAATGCCAGTATCAGCTCCAGCGGACTTGCCACGGGATTAGCCAGTGGCACAACTAACATTACGGCGTCCCAGAATGGGATCAATTCGACCGGTTTTGCACTCACGGTGACAGCCGTAATTTCAGGTACGCTGACCATCGCTGGCGCCGGAGCAACTGTGAATCTGAACGGATCCGCCAGCTCTACCACGACAGCAGATGCCACTGGCAACTATAGCTTTAGCGGAATTTTGAACGGCAGTTACACGGTCACACCAACAAAGAGTGGCGTGACTTTCAGTCCTGTGAACCAGAGCGTCACCATTAATGGAGCGTCGAATACGGCGGTGAACTTCACCGCAACCGTCCAAACTTGGACTATTTCGGGCACGCTAAAGCCCGCCTCTGATACTGCAGGGGCCACGTTGACTCTCAGCGGAGCCCCTATTGCAACGACTACGGCGGCCGCAGATGGCACCTACAGCTTCACTGGAATCGCAAACGGCACTTACACGGTAACCCCAACGAAGACTGGATACACTTTTAATCCGGCGAACCAGCAGATAACTGTCTCCAATGCTTCGAAGACTGGCATAAACTTCGCGACTGTTCCGGTTCTTTCGACCTCACCGGGGAGTTTCACCTTCTCAAACATCACTGTCGGCACGACGAGCGCGCTGCAATCGGGAACACTGAGCGCCTCGGGCGGAAGCGTTACGGTCACGAACGACACGTTGACCGGGGCTGGATTTGCTGTAAGCGGAATCACTTTCCCGCTGACGTTGAGCCCAGGACAGAGCCAGGGCTTGAGCGTGAGCTTCTCGCCTTTAGCAACGGGCAGTGTGTCTGGCTCGCTCTCGTTCACCAGCAACGCATCGAACACTCCGCCAGCGATCACGCTAAGTGGGACCGGCGCCGGTCTTGGCCTCTCGCCCATGACCGTGAACTTCGGGTCCGTGCCCGACGGCAGCACTTCCCCGCAGACCGCCACGCTGAGTGCAGCTGGAGGGCCCGTAACAGTCACTGCTGCGAATCTGTCGGGAGCAGCCTTCTCGATTTCTGGCTTGCCGGCTCTGCCGTTTACGATCGCGGCTGGTCAGAGCCAGACATTCAGCGTCACCTTCGCTCCAATGCCGGGTTCACCAGGTCCAGCTTCGGGAAGCGTCGCTTTCCTCACTGGACTCAATAATGTGACGCAGACTCTCTCCGGCATGGGCACTTCGAATGTCTCGCTTACCTGGACAGCCAGTACCACGCCGAACGTGACATATAACGTATATCGCTGCTCGATTTCGGCAAGTGCATGCGATCCGAGCCAACCCGCCAATTTCGGTTCGCCGCTCGCAACCCAGATTGCCGCAACGTCGTACGCCGATTTGACCGCTTCCTCCGGTGTGACGTACTACTACGCATTGACCGCTGTCGACAGTAGCAACAACGAGAGCGGGTTGTCCTTAGTTGCGAGCGCGGTCATACCGTAGCCTGCTCGGCCCCGAACTCCCGCGCTGGCTTTTTTTGCTGATTCCTGTATCGGGAATTGGCGACAGGCGGCATGAATCGCGTCTAATGCCTCTCGCCAGGAGGGCGCGAAGCCTTTTACTTGCCCGTAAGCTTCCCCAGGATCTGCTTGGCCAAGTTCAAAGCTTCCCCGAAATGTTTCTGATATTCGGCGAATTGGCGATTGAGTTCCAGAGATTGATCTGGCGCGAGCTTTGCATGAAACAGCATGTCGCGCACCTTAACCGGATTGGGCAGGAGCGCTTCGTCGTTCAAATCTTCGAGCGCTTGATGTGGATCAGGAGTAGACATTGATTTGCCCTCGTTGTAGTTTCACGCACCAACCGCTTTCCGCGCTGTTGCGTGAATCAGATCAATCTCGTCAGATCGACTCCGTTCCCCACAGATCATGGAGATGGACTACTCCGAGCAGCTGCGAATCGCTTTCGATCACAACCAACGAGGTAATCTTGCGCTCCTCCATGACGTTCAACGCAGTCATGGCGAAGGTCGATGGCGGCACCGTAACCGGAGTCCGTGTCATGCATTCGCCCGCTTTCAGGTCCATCGCATCTTTCCCACGTCGTTCGAGCAGGCGCCGCAGGTCTCCATCGCTGATCACGCCCAGCAGCTTCCCGTTCTGGGCGACCGTTGTCATGCCCAACTTCTTACGCGACATCTCGTAAATCACCTCGTGCATCGAGGTCTCGGGTGTGACGCGGGGCAACGCATCTCCAGCATGCATCAGCTCGGAGACGCGCATCAGCTTCTTGCCCAGTTTTCCGCCTGGGTGCAGTTCGGCGAAGTCCTCTTCTTTGAATCCCCGCTTTTCTGAGAGTGCAACCGCGACTGCGTCTCCGAGCGCAAGCATCGCTGTCGTGCTGGCAGTGGGCGCCAGGCCCAGATTGCATCCCTCCCGCGGGACCGAGCAATCGAGCGCAACATCTGAGGCTTGCGCTAGCGTGGATTGCAGATCGCAGGTGAAGCAGATGAGCGCGTCGCCGATGCGTTTGATCTTGGCAAGAAGCTTTAACAGTTCTTCGGTTTCGCCGCTTGAGGAGAGCGCGATGACGACGTCTCCACTGGCGACCATCCCCAAGTCTCCATGCAAAGCTTCAGCTGGATGCATGAATAACGAAGGCGTTCCAGTGGAACTTAACGTTGCCGCAATCTTCTGCGCGATGATTCCGCTCTTTCCCATCCCGGTGACGACCACTCGCGAGGTGCACCGATGCAGGAGATCCACCGCTCGCTCGAAGCTCTGCTTCATAGGACCAGCCAGTCGATCTGCCAACGCGACGAGCGCCTCCGCCTCGATGCGAACTACGCTTTCCCCAGTAGAGGACATGGATGAAGAGATGGTAACAAAGCCAGAAAGACACGCATCATGCTAAGGCCAGGGGTCAAAACACAACCCCCAATGCTCGTCCCCGCTTTCTCCTTGACAGCTTAGGAGAGCCACGCTAATCTCCTAAGCACATTAGGAGTACACAATGACCGAACAGGCCCAGCTCCTTCCCGGGACCCTCGATCTCCTCATACTGAAGACTGTTTCTTTAGGTCCTCTTCACGGCTACGGAGTGCTTCTGCGCATCGGGCAAATCTCCGGGAAGGCGCTGCTCATCGAGCAAGGAGCGCTTTATCCCGCGTTGTTCCGCCTGGTGCGCCAAGGGCTATTGAAGGCAAGCTGGGGGACATCAGAGAACAATCGTCGCGCCAAGTTCTACGAGCTAACTACCGCCGGACGTAAACGCCTTCGGGAAGAAACCGAGGGATGGAATCGGCTGGCTACGGCCATCGGGTCAGCGCTTGCGGCCCAACCGGAGGAAGTATGAAACTCCTGGCTTATTTTCGTTCCCTCGCCGCGAAGTTTCTTCATCGTGATGACCTGGACGACGAGGTAGAGGAAGAGCTTCGCTCTCACATTCAGAGCCGAGCCGATGATCTCGAACGTTCAGGTCTGAGCCGTGCCGAAGCCGAGCGCCGCGCGGGCCTCGAATTTGGCGCCAAAGAGCGTGTGAAAGAGGAAATTCAGGAAGCACTCGGCGGCAATTTTCTCGACACACTTCTGCAAGACGTGCGCGTGAGTCTTCGCGTGCTGCGCAAGTCTCCCGGATTCTTAACCGTTACCGTTCTGACGCTCGCATTGGGAATCGGCGCAAACGCAGTGGTATTCAGCGTGATCAATGCCTTCATCCTGCATCCGCTTAATGTCCCGAAAGCGGAAAGCCTCTACCAACTTGAGCGCGGTAAGGACAAGGCAGGCAATTTCTCGTATCCCGACTATCTCGATCTGCGCGATCGCAACCGCAGCTTCGATGGTCTGATTGCTTGGAACGTCACTGCGGTTGGATTGGATACCGGCAAGGATCCGTACCGCTCCTGGGTAATTGAAACGAGCGGAAACTATTTCGACGCTCTAGGCATTCAGCCCTATCTGGGCCGGTTATTCCACGGTTCCGACGAGCATGGCCTGAACAGCGCTCCCTATGCCGTACTGAGTTACGAGTGTTGGCACACTCATTTCCACGACGATCCCGGCATCGTCGGCCGGACCATTCAGCTCAGTAAACAGCCCTTTACCGTTCTCGGTGTAGCGCCTCCTGATTTTCATGGGGTACTGATGTTTTTCCATCCAGATCTGTTTGTGCCGATAATCAACCGGGAGCAGATAGATGGATTGAGTCAGCTGGATGAGCGCGGCGTCCGCTGGGTTTTCATGGTCATGGGACATCTGAAGCCGGGAGTGACTCGGGCGCGGGCAATCGCAGATCTAAACTCTATCGGTTCCTATCTGGAAAAGAGTTATCCCAAAGAAGATAGCAACATGACCTTTTCCTTGGCGAAGCCAAGTTTTTATGGCGACTATCTTGGCCCGGCTGTACAAGGCTTTCTCGCAGGATTGATGCTGCTGGCAGGACTGATTCTGCTGGCCGCATGTGCCAATTTGGGAAGTCTGTTTGCAGCCCGTGCGGCTGACCGTGCCCGCGAGGTTGCCCTGCGGCTTGCGCTGGGATCGAGCCGCACCCGCATTCTTCGGCAGGTGTTCACTGAAGCCGTGCTGATTTCCCTGATCGGAGGCGCTGTCGGGCTTTGGGGCAGCGTTCTGCTGTTGCACGGTTTGAGTGCGTGGCGGCCCTTTGCCAACTGGCCAATCCAGGTGCCTGTGAACCCAGACGCGAATGTTTATCTCGTCGCTCTGTTACTGGCGCTAGTCAGCGGTTTCCTCTTCGGCGCAGTCCCAGTGCGGCAGATACTGCGCACCAATGCGTATGAGATCGTGAAGGGCTCCAGTGCCATAGTGGGACAACGGATTACCGTCCGCGACCTGCTGCTGGTAGTGCAGATTGCTATTTGTGCGGTGCTTGTGACCTCGTCGATGGTCGCGGTGCGCGGCCTGGTGCGTTCGCTGCATAATGATTTCGGATTCAATCCGGAGAACGCAATGCTCGTAGATACAGATCTCATGATGGGCGGCTACAGGGGCGAGGGCGTTCGCAAAATGCAGCGGCGCATGATCGAGGTTCTACAGGCAATTCCCGGAGTCGAGTCGGTTGGGCTCGCGGATTCGGTTCCCTTAAGTGATGGTGCGAACAGCGCAATTGTCTTTACCGACAAAACCACGGATTTGCGTCCAGCCAACGCTGCCACTGAAGCCGCAATGTTCAGCATATCTCCCGATTACTTCCGAGCGGATGGCACCTCTCTATTGTCGGGACGAACGATTACCTGGCACGATGACAAGCCTGCTCCGCGCGTTGCGGTGGTTAATCCGGTGTTTGCGCGGAAGATCTTCGGCTCGGTAAACAACGCGATCGGCGCCTATTACAAGCTGCGGGACGGAAGTCGTATTCAAGTGGTAGGCATTGTCGAAGACGGAAAATATAACAGCCTCACCGAAAACCCAACACCCGCGATGTTTTTCCCGATCTTGCAAGCTCCAACGAGTTCAACATGGCTAGTGGTGCGTTCCAGCCGCGATCCCCTGCAACTGGGATCAGCCATCAGAAGCACGCTGCATGATCTGGATGCAGGACTGCCTATTTACATCCAGACGCGCTACAAGGAACTGGACGCAATTCTGTTTGGGGCGCGCATGGCGACCATGGCTCTCGGTGTGCTGGGACTCATGGGCGCGATGCTGGCGATCACCGGCATCTTCGGAATGGCGGCCTATTCGGTCAGCAAGCGCCTGCGAGAGCTGGGAATCCGTATCGCCCTCGGCGCAGAGCGCAAGCAAGTGTTGCACGCGGCACTCGGACGAGCATTCAAATTGCTCGCTCTCGGCTCCGCCGCAGGACTGCTCCTCGGAATTCTCGCAAGCCGCGTGCTTGCCTTCATCGTTTATTCGGCAACTCCCCGCGATCCTATCGTTTTGGCGGGTGCTGTCCTGACAATGTCACTGCTCGGACTACTCGCAACGTGGATCCCAGCACAACGAGCGCTGTCCGTCGATCCACTCATCTTGCTGCGCGAAGAATGACCTCCGAAAACAATACATGGCCGCCGGAGATACATAAGCCAATTACAAACTCCACTTCCAATCCTTAACCTCGGGCATGTCTTCGCCATGTTCTGACACGTAAATCTTGTGGCGCTGCATCTGCTCGTAGTAGCGTTCTGTGGCCTCGGGAACGAGGTGCGCGAATCGCGGAATACGGCGAATCGCATCGAGCTCAAGTTGGAAGCGATCGAGGTTATTCAGCACGACCATATCGAATGGCGTCGTCGTGGTTCCCTCTTCTTTATATCCGCGCACATGAATGTTGTCGTGATTGTGGCGGCGATACGTGAGTTTGTGGATCAGAGCCGGATAGCCGTGATACGCAAAGATCACGGGCTTGTCGGTAGTAAAGATTGCGTCGAAATCCTCGTCCTGCAAGCCGTGCGGATGTTCTTCGTAGGGCTGCAGCGCCATCAAGTCGACGACGTTTACAACGCGAACGCGAATGTCGGGAACGTGCTTTCTTAAGCCAGTGACTGCTGCGAGCGTCTCTAAGGTTGGAATATCTCCGGCGCAAGCCATCACGACATCAGGATTGCCTGCATCGTTGCTGGCCCAATCCCAAACTCCAAGTCCCGTTGTGCAATGGCGCACGGCGGATTCCATGTCCAGCCACACCCATGCAGGTTGTTTGCCCGCGACGATGAGGTTCACGTAGTTCCTACTGCGAAGGCAGTGGTCTGCGACCGAAAGCAGCGTGTTCGCATCCGGAGGCAAATAGACGCGCACGATCTCCGCTTTCTTGTTCGAGACATGATCGATGAATCCCGGATCCTGATGAGAAAAACCATTATGGTCCTGCCGCCACACATGCGAGCTGAGCAGGTAATTCAGAGAAGCGATCGGCTTCCGCCACGTGAGACGTCGCGTCGTCTTCAGCCACTTCGCATGCTGATTGAACATTGAGTCCACGATGTGGATGAAGGCTTCGTAGCAATTGAACAATCCATGACGTCCGGTGAGTAGGTAACCTTCGAGCCAGCCTTCGCACATGTGCTCGCTCAAGACTTCCATTACACGGCCGTCACGGGCCAGGTTCACATCTACCGGCTCGATGGCCGCTTCCCATTCCTTGCCAGTAACTTCGAAAACAGCATCAAGCCGATTGGACGCAGTCTCGTCAGGCCCCATGATGCGGAAATTGCGCTTCTCCTCGTTGAGCTTTAGAACATCGCGCAAAAATCGCCCAAGCACCCGCGTCGCCTCAGCTTCGACTGTGCCCGGACGATCGATCTTGACCGCATAGTCGCGGAAGTGCGGCATAGTGAGTGGCTCAAGCAAGAGTCCACCATTTGCGTGTGGGTTCATGCCCATCCGACGTCGGCCTTTGGGAGCAAGCGAAGTGATTTCGTCGCGGACCTTGCCGTCTTTATCAAAGAGCTCTTCCGGCTTATAACTTCGCAGCCAGTCTTCAAGGATCTTCAGATGCGCCGGATTTTTACGCACGTCATCCACCGGTACTTGATGCGAGCGCCACGTTCCCTCCACCGGCTTGCCATCCACTTCTTTCGGACCAGTCCAGCCCTTCGGGCTCTTCAAGATCAACATTGGCCAGGAGGGACGCTCCGGGTTCTGCTGCTTCCTCGCCCGCTGCTGAATCGACTGAATGTCAGCCAGAATCTGATCCAGACTCGCCGCCATCATTTGATGCATCTCGGCAGGATCGCTCCCTGCAATCAGCACCGGATGATAGCCATATCCGCGAAACAGATCGAGTAGTTCATTTTCGGGAATGCGCGCGAGCACAGTGGGATTCGCGATTTTGTATCCATTCAGATGCAAAATCGGCAACACCGCACCGTCCTTGACTGGGTTGAGGAATTTGTTCGAGTGCCAACTGGTGGCGCAGGGACCCGTCTCCGCCTCACCGTCACCGACAATGCACGCGACGACCAGACCGGGATTGTCGAATGCAGCTCCGTAAGCGTGGAGCAATGAATATCCCAGCTCTCCGCCCTCATGTATTGATCCGGGAACCTCCGGCGCCACGTGACTCGGAATCCCATATGGCCATGAAAATTGTTGAAATAGGCGATACAGTCCATAACGGTTCTGCTCGACGGCAGGATAGATCTCTGTGTAGGAGCCTTCGAGATACGTATGGGCTACGAGTCCGGGACCGCCGTGTCCTGGCCCAATCACGTACATCATGTTGATATCGTTCTTAACGATAAGCCGATTTAAGTGGGTGTAGATAAAATTCAGGCCCGCCGTCGTTCCCCAATGACCCAGTAGCCGCGGCTTGATGTCGTCTGCTGTGAGCGGCCGTTCAAGAAGAGGATTGTCCTTAAGATAGATCTGCCCGACGGTCAGGTAATTGGCTGCGCGCCAATAGGCGTGCATTCGCTGCACTTCCTCGTCACTTAGGGGATGAGTTGAAGTCTTGTGTTCTTCTACTGTTTCCGCGTATGGCATTCCAACACCTTCTTCCTTCGTTCAACGATGGTTTTTGGATGTTCCGATGTCGGCAAAGTTCACTTCTATCGACCATTAGGTTACCCTTTCGTGACCTGGATCACAGCGGCCATAAAAAAGAAAAGGCCGGCATGGCAATGCCGGCCCAAAGCAGTCAGAGACTTGTTCGACTAGAAGCTGAAGCGGAATCCGAATTCACCTGCCAACGAGCGCGGAATGTTCGTGCTGGTTGGATTGATGAATCCGGCAGGAGTACCGAAGTTGTTGTTACCGTTCTTATCTTTACCGTTGACGTTCGTGTTGACGTCATTGCCGTAATTAGCGCGATTGGTCAAGTTGAATGCCTGAGCCATGATCTGCACGTTGGCTTTTTCGCCTATCTTGAAGTTCTTGCTCAATCGCGCATCAAGTTGGGCGAAGGTATCTCCACGGAAGTTGTTGAACGGCACCAGGTGGCAACTTCCAGCAAAGTAGCAGGCTTGCCCAGCAGCTTTCGTCATGAAAGTATTCGGGCTGCTGTTCGGTACGACTACAGCGCGATTGTCCTCACCCGAACCGAAACCGAGCGTATCCGTGGGAGCCGCAGCATTGTAAGGACGCCCAGAACCCACTTGGAGGATCGGGGCGAACTGAATCTTCCATGGCAGGTCGGCAACCGCACTCAGAGTCAGGTGATGACGTTCATCGTTGAAGGTTGGACCGTACTCAAACGGCGAGAATGGATTGTGGGGGTCGCGCGGATAGTGGCGGAATGACGTTCCGGTATCGCCGTACGCCATTGCGCGCGCCAAGGTATAGTTAGCTCGCAACGAGAAGTGGCGAACCATCTGCCGCCTGTAGCTGAGGTTCATGCCATCGTAGCGTGAGCGCCCAATCGATTGCTCGTCCCGCACACTATGAAGTACGGGAACCCCTGCTGCCGCAAATGCCGCGTCAAGCGGACGGGTAGTGCCATCACCGACCAAAGGTAACTGCGGATTGATGTTGATGGTTTTATTCAGGTGTAGGCCAAGCACATGGACATACTCGGCTTCGAATACCGAAGAGTTGTTAAGTTGCCAGCTATAGCCAATGTTCTCTTCCTCGGTCATCGGGTTCTGGTAGAGCGGATCCATGATGCGTCCAGTGCTGCCATCAAGAAGTTGGCTCGACGGAGGACCGACTGTCGGCAGCGGATCGACCCCATACCGGTAGTTCCCCAACGGAATTCCTGTTCCGGGAACGACCTCTCCGGGAGTCCCGATTGAGAACTGAGTCTGGAAGATGGTGGCGTTGCTCATCTGCTCCATGAACAAGGGGATATTCTGGAAGATGTTTCCGTAGTAAAGACCGAATCCTCCACGAAGGACATGCTTTCCAGCTCCGGTCAGATCGTAAGCGAAACCGATTCGTGGACTGAAGTTCTTATTGTCGTCACTTGGTTTTCTTGAGGTGAACTGCTTGGCTAGTGGACTGATGCTGGAGATCGCAACCAGTTCCTGGAAAGTGCGGCTCTTGTCGATCGCCGAGCCGCCGATAAAGTTGAAGTCCTTGTCCCAACGCAGGCCGAGATTCAACGTCAAGCGCCTTGAAATCTTCCAATCGTCCTGGAAGTAAGTTCCGAATTGCTTGGTTCCGCCTGGAACGTTCGTCGCCGGATCGCCATTCGAAATGGACATTCCGACAACCGCACCTGGAGAAGCGAATCCTTGCGGAAAATTGGCTTTGTCAGTCGTGATTTGGCTTGGATCTGCCCCAAAATCGACCTCAAGCGTGTCATTGAACTCGAAGTATCCACCCAGAGTTGGATTGTGAATGTAATCCACTCCGAACTTGAAGTTGTGATTGTTCCAGCTCTTCGAGACGTCGTCCTTGAACTGCCACTTGCGCTGGAACGACTGTTGGGGAACGTTGGCGTTGGTGCCGAAGCAAGAGCCGCCGGCGCCGCAGTTGTTGCTTCCGCCGCCCGGGAAGGTGATCAGCGGTACGCGAATCTTGCTGTCGATGACGTTGTTCCAATACTGGAAGCCGAAGGTGAAGCTATTTACTGTCGTGTTCGACAGGGTTGAATTCAGCGTCAGGTTCGCCAGTTGCAGCTGGTTAGTGGTGAAATTTCCCGCGGTGGCATCCTGGAAGCCATCCGACTGATCGTTGTTGCTGTCGTTCCCCTGCGAGTTATAACTCAGATAGGCAGTATTTTTCGAGTTGATGATGTAGTCAGCACGTCCGTTATAGCGCGTCTCAAAAAATGGCGTCGGCACGATTGAGATCGGCTTCGCACCCAGCGGCTGAGCAAGCGTCAATTCGTTGAAGGTGTCCGGGCTCTCCTGGATGCTGGTGTGCTCGCGCTGGCGCTCGTACGCAAAAAAGCCGAAGAGCTTGTCCTTCACGAACGGTCCGCCTATGCTGCCACCGAACTGCTGGCGCGAGTACGGCGGGTTCGCGGTCTGTCCCGGCTGGGGATGCTGATCGGCATTGAATGTCTGATCGCGGAAGAAGCCGAAGATCGAGCCGTGGTAATTATTCGATCCTGATTTGGTAATCATGTTGATCGCCGCGCCCTCTGACCGTCCATTGGCCGCAGAGAATCGCTGCGTGGAGATGGCAAACTCCTGCACGGCTTCCAGTGGAAGCTGCATTACCGGCCCGCCGACGGTGTTGTCCTTGTTATCGACGCCGTTCACGGTCACGTTTACGTTACGGCCACCGTCTCCGTTGACGGAGAGAATCGCGTAGCGATTCTTCGTGGGATCGTAGGAATCCGCGGCTTTCACGCCGGGAGTAAGGTACGCGAGGTTCGCAACATCGCGGCCGATCAGTGGAAGATCCTGCACTTCCTTCGGCGTAATGTTTTGACTAACGTCGGTTTTCAGCGCGTCCACTAGCGGAGCTTCCGCGCTCACTTCGACCGTCTCAGTTGCAGAACCCACGTTGAGAGTAAAGTTTTGCGACGTGGTGGATCCGACCAGAGTTTGCACTCTCTCGGCGCGTGCCTTGTCAAAACCCGTCATGCTCACAGACAGGCTGTAGACTCCGACTGATAGTGGATCGAATCGATAACTGCCATCCGCTCCGGTCTTCATGGAGCGACTTACTCCAGTTGCTGCGCTGGTGACCGTAACTTCTGCGCCGACGATAGCAGCGCCGCTTTTATCAGTGACTGTGCCTTGAATGCTCGAGCTGGCAGTAACTTGAGCAAATGCACAGTTGGCGGCAACTAACAAGCTACAAAGCCACAGAGATAATTTCCTACACATTGCCTCTTCTCCTTAATATGTGCTTAGCGAGAACAACTCAGCGGCGATGACCTCTGTCCCTACCCCTGACCGCAGAACTCTTTTCGCCATTTGGTCCCCGAATTTTCAGACACGTTCATCGACGAAATCCAGACTCCGAGCGGAGAAACATGGCGCTTCAACAACATTGATGGGACAAGGCGCGGAGTCTCAGGGACGACGTCGGAAAGCATCCTCAGTCTGCGGGAGAGCCGGAAGAAATTCCGTGTCAAACGTGACTGGGGACTACTCTACATAGTTAGTGCATGACAGTTTCGTTGTTGTAACTGAGACTGCGCAGAAATTGATGGATCGGCTGTATCTATAGCGATGCACTATTGTTTCCTTCGGCGGACGTAGATGCAGTAAATGCGCAAGGGCTCTTAGTGCCAGTTCGGTTCCACACTAGTGGCACATCTCACTCCTGACGCAAGGCCTGCGAAGGATCGATCAGCGTTACTCGATGGGCAGGAACAAAGCATGAGATTGCCGCGGCTACAAGAAATACAACTGCGACGGCAGCATAAGTGGAAACATCAGTTGGACTGGTCTTGTAGAGCAGCGAAGATAGTAGCCGAGCAAGAGCAAGTGCTCCGATGATTCCCAGAACAGTACCGAGGACGGCGAGGCCAAGCCCTTGGCGAACGACCATCTGCAGAATGGAAGTTTTCGATTCTCCCAGAGCCAAACGTATGCCCAGCTCGTGCGCTCTCTGATTGATTGACAACGCCATGACACCAGCAATGCCCGTAGCGCTGATCAGCAGAGCAAGTCCGGCGAATATTCCAAGCAGGATTGTCGTCGTTCGAGGCGAACTCATGGAATCTTGTTCGAGACGATCCATGCTCTCGACTCGATCGATCGCCAACTGTGGATCGACATTATGAAGAGCGGCCTGAACCAGCGGAACCATGCTCATAGGATCTGTGGCAGTGCGCACAATAAGCTGGCCAGCGCCTCCGAACTGCTTTACCGGAACGTACAGCTCGTCCAGAACATCGCGCTGTAAGCCGTACTCTCGCGCATCACCCACTACGCCGGCTATTTTGATCCAGCTTTGCCCCTGGTCCAGAGAAAGGCGCTTGCCGATCGGATCTTCGGTGGGCCAGAAGTGCCGCCGCATCGTGTCATTCACGATGCCGACGATAATCGCCTTGTGGTCGTCATGATCACTAAAGAATCTTCCTGCAAGCAGCGGCTGGCGAATCGCGTTGAAGTAATCGGGAGAAACCAGTGTTAGATCGATTTGCGGCGGCGTCTCTCCCGGAGCAAGTAGCCGGCCCTCGATCTGTATGCCGGTGTTGCCAGGTCCCGAAATGATCCCCTGTTTGCTGAACGGATAGTTGCTCGCGATGGCTGCCGACTGCACACCACCGACCGTGCTCACCCTACGTAATATGTTATCGGCAAGCTGCTCGAAGGCCTGATTGGTTGTGTACTTCGAGAAATTTGCGCTCATTCGCAGAGTAAGCAAGTGATCCACGCGGAATCCCGGATCCACTCTCTGCAAATTCGCGATGCTACGCAGCATAAGGCCTGCGCCAACCAACAGCATGAAGGAGACTGTCACCTGAGCAACCACGAGCGCGGCTCGCATTCGCTGACGACTGCTACTTGCGGTCGTCTGCCCGGTAGCTTGCTTCAATACGTCAGTAATTTGATTGCTGGAGGAGATTGCAGGCACAAATCCAGCCAGAATTCCCGCTGCTATGGAGGCAAGGAGGGTGAACAGCAGCACCGGCCAGTCGATCTTCACTTCAACGGCTCGCGTTGTAAAGCGTGCCGCAAACTTCACCAGCAATCCCAAAGCGGGAGGAGCGATCAATAGTCCCAAAGCGCCCCCGGCAACAGCAAGCATGACCGCTTCGGTCAATAGCTGGCGTATTAGACGTAGCTTGCTGGCGCCTAAAGCGCTGCGCACGGCCAGTTCACGTTCTCGCTTCAGAATTCGTGCAAGCATCAGGTTGGCCACGTTTGCGCACGCAATGAGCAGAACGAAACCCGCAGCTCCAAGAAGCACGATTAGCGTCAACCGAGCTCGCTGGATCAGCTCGTCCTGCAATGGAGCTATTGTCAGTCCGTAACCATATCCGCTTGGATAGTCCTTTGCATAAGAGCTCTCGAGTTGACGGGCGATCGTCGACAGATCTGCCTGTGCCGACTGCAGAGATACGCCGGGCTTGAGTCTGCCAAAAACAGCCGGCAGCATTCGCGCTTGCCGGTTCTCAATTGTTCGTGGATTCGACCGGAATGGGCATTGCGTGGTCGGCATGTAGACATCGTTTTCCGACGGATATTGAGGAATCGGAGGCAGAACACCAATGACGGTGTGCGGGCGGTTGTTCATCTGAAATACTTTGCCCACAACATTGGCATCACCGCCCTGGTGACGCTGCCAATACTCGTAGCTGAGCACCAGCACGGCGTCAGCGCCCTTGGTCTCATCGGCCGCTACGAATGTTCGGCCCAGCAGCGGCTTGGTTCCGAGGACGTCAAAGAAGTTTGCGGAAACAACCCCAGTCTGAACCCGCTCTGCGCTGTCCTTTCCCAAAAGGAGGAAGGACATGCTGTGATACTCGACTACGGATTGCAAGGTATGGTTGTAATCGCGATAGTCGAAAACCTCTTTGGGAGAGAACGGCACGTTATTGAGCTTCGCTTTGGTCGCCTGCTGCTTCAACACCACAAGCTTCGATCCGTCCGTGTAAGGCAGGGGACGCAGCAACACGCCGTAGACAACGCTGAAGATCGCAGTATTCGCGCCGATACCGAGGGCAAGCGTGAGCACTACCAGCGCCGAGAACCCTGGATTGTGAATGACCATCCGCCAGCCGAAGCGGAGATCTTGCAAGAGGCTCTCGGCCCATGCCCCGGCACGCACTTCACGCACGTGCTCCTTCACCTGGTCGGATCCGCCGAGCTCGATCTTGGCCGCGCGGAGAGCTTGCTCGCGGCTCATGCCGGTAGACATCTTTTCATCCGCCAGCAGTGCTACATACGACGACACTTCCTGATCGAGCTGTTCGTCTATGTCTTCCCGACGAAACAGGTTGCGAAAAAAGCTGCCGATCTTTGTAAGAGACATGAGTGTTAATCCTTGGCTCATTGCATAATTCCCGGATTGGAACTAGACTACTTCGGCAAGCCGCTAGGTTGCATTCAGATACTTGTCGGGCGAAGCATCGAATGCCTGCTTATGGTCCTGCATGCAGAAGTGATATGTCTTGCCTTTGTAAACTGACTTCGGCGAACCCGCCGCGTTTACTTCCATCTCGCACACCGGGCAAAGCGGATGATCTTCGGTGGAAACTGGGATCTTCGCGTATGCCTCGTTCGAATCCGGATTCATCCAGCCTTTGCCCTGATACTCCATGTCGTACGCCGTGCGCTCAGCGGCTTCGCGGCCGTAGTAGCGCTCCACTACTCGCAATGCCAGATCGATTCCAGACGAGAGCCCACCAGCGGTAGCAATGTTTCCGTCCTCGACAAACCTGGCTCCGCGCTTCACGTGAATGTCGGGATTCTCCATGGCCATCACTTTGTAGGAGCTGTGATGAGTTGTTGCCGTCTTTCCCGACAACAATCCCGTTTCAGCTAAGACAAAGGCGCCTGTGCAGACCGACATGGTTAGGTCAGCGCTCTGCGAGGATTTGCGAATCCAATCCAGGACAGCCTTACTTGCATGGTGTTGCGCGGGAATAACAATTACCTTCGGCGCTGGAGCGTTCTCAATGCTGTAGTCAGGAATAATCTTCATCCCGGCGCTCGCCTTGATTGGTTTAGTGGTTTCGGCCACCGTGTAGAGCTTGAAGGCTTCCACCATTTGGCCTGGGTTCGTGGCCATACCTGCGTCCTGAAAGACCTCCCACGGACCCGCAAAGTCGATCATCACGGCTCCGTCTGAGATCACGAAAGCCACTGGGATGCTCCCTTCTTTTGGCGGTTGCAACGGATTCGCAGTCGGCGGCGGCGTGTTCCGTTCTGGTGCTGCCTCCACAATGGAATTGAGCTTTGCCACCGACAGCGGCATGGCTGACGCGAAACCAAACATTGCCGCGTTCTTGAGTAGTTCCCTTCTCTTCATGGCATCCTCCTTGATTTAAGAACTTGCCAGCGCCTGGGCGATGGCTAGCGAAATGCGACTCCAGCGCTCACTTTCAGTCTCGAGTTGTTTGCGTCCAGTTTTCGTAAGCCGGTAGTACTTCGCTCGGCGGTTGTTCTCCGACTCGCCCCATTCCGACGTTACCCAGCCTTCTTCTTCCATGCGGTGCAAAGCAGGAAAAAGCGATCCGGGCTTTACTTGAAAAGTTCCCCTGGTAATCTGCTCAACCCGTCTTGCAATTCCCAGTCCATGCATCTGGTCAAGCGCGAGAGATTTCAAAATGAGCAGATCCAGAGTTCCCTGCAGTAATGCGGTTTGTTCAGGCGCCACGTGCACGCTCCTATCGACGTTCTGTAGGAGGATAGGTTAGCGACCTATAGAGAATCAATAGGAAAATCCGCTTAAGTCACTCTCAGCAGACAGCTCCAACTGAAACTGATACACGGATTCGCTTTCAAGATTGTTCAATTCCGAACACGTGCGTCTGAATGTGAACATCGGAGTCGCAGCTTGCGGAGCCGAAGAATGGGGGACAGCGGATAGAAGGTGGGACTCAGCTCTTCGCCGACCGCTCTGGACAAATCTCGCACCAGCGATCTGCATTCACTTCTAACGGCAGATGCTCTCCAGTTCTTTGAACGGCTTCGGCGGGAGCTTTGGGTAAGGCAGCTTCTTCACGTTCATCATCTGCTCGAGCAACGAATCGCCGAATCGTGAGGTTGGGACATCAGGATCGATCTGGTAAGCAGGATCGCTCTCTGCTTCCTCGAGCGTTATGAGACGCATGCGCTTTTCCTGCAGCATGTCCAGAAGTTGCGGCAGGATCGTGCTGCTGAATGCGCCCAGATGCAACAACAGGACATGGTTGATATCGTGTCCGTAAACGAGCTTAGCCATGGCGCGATCGCCATCGATGTAAGCCGACGCGATGCTCAGGTAATTCGAGATAAGCCACTCCATCGATCGTGCGTCCCGCTTCGCCGCGCAGCGAGCGTACGGAGTATTCCAGGCGTAGTCCTCATAGTCGAGGGTGACCTGTGCGATCTTGTATCCGCGATCGCGCAGATACCCTCGGACGGCGCGGCGCTTCTCCATGGTGTCGCCTTCGCGAAGAAATGGATAGCGCAACCAGTGCCAATCATTTGCGGGAGAAAGCAGTTCCAAAACGGGCTCGTCCTGAGCCAGATCGCGCTCGAATGCCTCCGCCGTATTCTGCTGGAGATTCATGTGGGAGTAGGTGTGATTGCCGACGCGCTCCCCACCCGCGACCCACTCCGCCAAGGCAGCCGCTGCATCCGGATTATTCTCAAGCTTGTTGGCATTCACAAAACCAAAAACCTGAGGCGTCTTGCGCTGCTTCAGTATCGCGAGCACATCCTTGACGATTTGCACTCGCGTCACGCCCGGCGGCAATTCGCCGTTCAGCGGCAAATCATCGAAGGTGATGGCCACGCCCTGGGAAAATGCACGACCCGGGGCAAGGGAAAAGAGAAGAATTACCCAGAGTAAGATCCGCCGCATGATCGACATTCTATCGTTGCGGGGCGGCTTCCCTGATGACGCGCATGGCCAACAAGACACCCAGAGTCGCATCGAATGCTAAACAGAAACCCGGCCACCACGGCGGTACTCCAGGATTTCCAATGAACAAGTGATGGAAGAAGTCAAAGGCTGCGTGCCCGATGAGGCCGGCGATTACGAACCACAAACTTCGTTTGAAACCGACCACCGCAAGAACCAGGAAGCCACCGGCGATGACACTTTCCATGACGAGTGTTCGCACAGAAGCTCCCATCACGGCAAACAACGCATAGTATGAGGCAATTACGATCAGCAGCGTCGGATAGAAGACCCGCTCGCGGTCAAAGCCCAAAACCGCCGCGAAGCCAGCCACCGCCAAAGCCAATATCAACCCAATCAGATATTCCATAATGAAACTCGACCTCTGTGCGGGTGTTCCGTCCTTCGCTGGTTTCGCCAAAGGTGGATAGCCACACGTTCAGACTTAAGACTCTTGCTAACTTTATTGCGAATCTATCCAAAACGGAACTGCCCCAGACCACGAACTCGATATATTCTCGCAACCCCACCCTTGAACCCCCAGAGGGTAGAGCATCCGGCCTTGACATTTTCGTTTCGCGACATACACTGGCGGCCTAATGGCGACTGGGAGCGCTTCGCTGATTGGGCGTGCCGCGAGCATTATTGGGCGGCGGGGAACAGTGTTGTTTGGAGTCTCCTTGTGGCCGTTCGCATTGAGTTTCGCAGGGCTGATGTTACTGGTACGAACGACAGGATCTACCGCCTCCGATGGTTCCTTGGATCCGATCCAGGTTTGGAAAAGCATGAGCTGGCTCATGAAATCTACCTGGATACTTTCCTACATATCCTATTTTTTTCTTTCACCGATGCTGGCCTTGGCCGGCATTTCCGAGATTGTCTCTGCCGAGCAGGAAGGAACGGAGCTGTCGTTTGGTAGCGCGCTTCAGAGAGTGGTGCGGGCTCTGGGTCGCTTGGTCGCTCTATCGTTTGCGGTGGGAATGTTAGCCACTCTTGGGTTTCAAGTCTTTGTGCTTCCCGGATTGGCGGTGCTTGCGATCACCACCTTTGCCGTCCCGGCAATCATGCTCGAAGGGAAAGGGATGCGCTCAGCGTGGCGGCGGAGCGCCGCGTTAGTACGGCAATCTAGAGGCGCAGTGCTTGCCCTTGGTGGTGGGCTGCTGCTCACCGCAATACTGATCTTCTTCGCGATCTTTGCCCTTGGTCTGGCAAACCAAGAGGCAGCGAAACTCGTTTCCAGATTTTGCTTGCTCCTGGTTGCTCCGCTGGTTGCCGTGGTCTTTGGAACGCTGAATACGCTTCTTTTTCTCGACATCAAGGAGCGCGAGACCGCGGCGGCTCGAGCCGCCGCGACTGGCTCGAGTATGTAGGCAGCATTCGCCGGCGGGTGGCCTAGCCGGGAGAAAAAGTGGGTGCCCTAGCATCGGCGGTTTCCGAGGACCAAAAGGGGACGGCCTGATCTGGGCGATTCTTTTGTGTTATGCACAGCGATCCCCTTTTCCCTCTACTTTGGAAAGAGTAGTTGACTTGCCTTCGCAGCGCCCCTAACATTCCCGCCCATGGCTACGCCATCCCGTTGTTGGGCCAGACGATCTCGCATTATCGCGTCATCGAGAGACTTGGTGGCGGCGGCATGGGCGTGGTGTACAAAGCGGAGGACCTGAAACTCGGCAGATTTGTAGCGCTCAAGTTTCTGCCCGACGAGGTAGCCAAAGACGCGCAGGCCCTCGCCCGGTTTGAGCGCGAGGCAAAGGCTGCGTCATCGCTGAACCATCCGAATATCTGCACGATCTACGAAATTGACGATCAGCACGGGCAGGCATTCATTGCCATGGAATTTCTGGATGGAATGACGCTGAAGCATCGCATCGCGGGTTCTCCGCTGGAGACAGGCTTCATCCTGGACTTGGCCATTGAAATCGCCGACGGTCTCGATGCCGCCCACGCCGAAGGAATTGTCCATCGCGACATCAAGCCCGCGAATATCTTCGTGACCCGGCGTGGCCATGCCAAGATTCTGGACTTCGGCCTGGCAAAGGTAACCGTAGGCGCGCGCAAGTTGGAACCGGCGCTGTCGGGCCCGACCATGGAGTCGAGTGCCGAGCATCTGACTAGCCCCGGATCAGCAGTAGGGACGATCGCTTATATGTCTCCGGAGCAGGTGCGAGCCAAAGTGCTCGACGCGCGTACGGATTTGTTTTCCTTTGGCGCCGTCCTGTATGAGATGGCAACGGGCGCATTGCCGTTCCGCGGAGACAGCTCGGGCGAGATCTTTGATTCCATTTTGAACCGTGCGCCGGTGCCTCCCATACGATTGAACCATGACCTTCCGGTCAAACTGGAAGACATAATTAATAAGGCTCTCGACAAGGATCGCAACCTTCGCTACCAGCAAGCTGCCGAACTCCGCACGGACTTGCAGCGCCTGAAACGCGATTTGGAGTCTGGACGGCAGGCGTCGACGGGCGCTGCATCAACGACGTCAGCAAGCGGCAGCTCCGTCGTTGCCGCTGTGGCCAGGCAGCACAAGTGGGGTGTGTTTGGCGCGGGAGTTGCCCTCGTCAGTATTCTGGCTGTGGCCAGTGTCGGAGTTTACTCTCTGCTCCATCGTCCGCGTTCCTTCCCGTTTCAGAACTTCACAATCACGAAGGTCAGTAGCTCGGGAAACGTAGTCGCTGTCGCGCTTTCTCCGGACGGAAAGTTCCTCTTAAGCGCTGTCAGGGAGAATGGCCTGCAAAGCCTCAAGCTACACAATATCGCCACCGGCAGCGACGCGCAGATCATGCCACCGTCTGCATCCGAATATGAGAGCCTCGTCTTTTCCGCCGACGCCAACTATATCTATTTTCGTAAAGTAGAGACCGCGCTCCATAACGCCTTCAATCTCTATCGCATACCCGTTTTGGGAGGGACTCCGCAGAAACTTGTCGGAGACATCGATACGGATGTCGCCTTTGCCCCGGACGGAAGCAGAATGGTCTTTGCCCGTGCCAACGATCCTGAAGTGGGTAAGGCCCGTTTCGTCTCTGCTGCAATGGATGGAAGCGACGAAAAGATCCTGCAGATCGTACCCGAGATCCAAATGCCCCGACACCCGGCATGGTCTCCTGATGGATCGCATATCGTGTTTGCGGCCAATAACTCGGCTGGAGTGGATGGAGTCGCTTTATTCGACGTCGCTTCGGGCAGAGTCGAGCGCGCCAAAATATTCACGGATAAATTTATTGGAGCATTGACGTGGGCACCTGACAGCAGTGGAGTTTTTACAATCTACAGTCCGAAGGGCACGCAGTTCCCCCCGACCCGGGCGCAAATTGCATTCCTTGAGTATCCCAATTGGGAAATGCATCCGATTACCCGTGATGCGAACCTATATTCGAGCCTGAGCGCATCTGCAGATGGAAAGACTTTCGCAACAGTGCAGGCGAGGTTTGTCCAGACGTTCGCTATTGTTCCACTGTCTAATAGCCAGCCGGAGGTGAAGCAGGTACCAGAAGAGTTAGCGGATACGCGATTTTTTCGCTGGATGGCGGACGGCACTCTGCTGGCAAGCGAGGGCGTTCGATTGTGGCGGCTGCGGCCCGGCGAAGCTGCGGCCACGCAGATCGCACTCGAGAACAGCTCATTCATGGCAACTGCCTCAACCTGCGGCAACTACATTGTCTTCCCCTGGAGACGGAAAAACGGTGGAAGCAATGTCAACATTTGGCGCATTAATCCAGATGGATCAAATCCGGTGAAATTGACGAGCGGTGCCAACGACCACCTCGCAGTTTGTTCTCCCGATCAGAAGTGGGTTTACTACCGCGATGGTAGTGGCAATCGGATTTGCCGGATTCCCATCGAGGGTTCAGGCGCGCCGGAAACCGTCGTCAGAGGATTGGACCTAAACGGAACGATAAGCGGCCAGAATAACGATATCTCAGCGGATGGAAAGACGCTGGCATTTACCGTCGGCATTCTCGATCCGCAGAAGAACGAGTACAGCAACAAAGTAGCCCTGCTCAATGTAGAAACGCGGCGTTCTCGAGTGCTCGATACCCATCCGCGACTGGCAGGCGGCCCACAATTCACACCCGACGGAAAGAGCCTCGCCTATCCCATCGGCGTGGGAGGCGTAGACAACATATGGGTCGAACCTCTCGACGGTTCACCCGGGCACCAGATCACCAACTTTAAATCTGACCAGATACTCCAAGTCAGATTCACACCGGACAGGAAGGGCCTCGGAGTTGTCCGCGGGCACATTTCGTCAGACACGGTTCTCTTGCAGGAATCCAAACCGTAGAACGGCTACTATCTCAGGACGGGTGGAACACCCTCGAATTGAGCAGTGCTTTGTTTCCGGGTTTTGGCCGGGTGCTCTACCCGCTAGTCTCGCTTTTTGATGGATGAATCATAAGTGGCTACCCTACCCTCTGTGTTTTCGGAGGGTGGGCAAAGAGGATGGTTGCGTCACTTCTCGGAGGGGACGGACGAGTTGATTCAAAACGAGACTAGCTATGAACCAGACGCGATGTTACGTTGCGTCTGTCCCGGGGATTTCTGGCGGTTCGGGATTTCTGGCAACTGCTGCCAGGGCAAACACGAAACACCATATTCAGTGCTGGTATCGAATATGGTACCATCGGAGGCACTATGGATACTGCCCGGAAGATCACTGTGGAGGTACCGGTGGCGCTTCTTGAAAGAGCGCAGCAAGCCAGCGGTACAGGGGTTACTCAGACCGTTCGTACTGGACTACAACTGGTTGCGGCCTCGAGAACTTACGCGCGCCTGCGCAAGCTGCGAGGCAAGGTTCGCTTCTCGCGAAGGTTGACGGAGCTGAAGGCCGACCGGTGATCGCAGCCGACACAAGCACCTGGATCGCGTTTTTTGACGGGAGCCGTGGCGAGGACGCACAACTGCTCGACCGTGCCCTGGAAGATCGCCAAGTGGTGATGGTGCCGGTTGTGCTCACCGAGCTCTTAAGCGACCCAAAGCTTCCTTCCGATGTAGCCGAAACGATTTCAGAAGTACCT